>JBCCRB010000445.1:0-2576 GCA_039208465.1 Pseudomonadota bacterium | reverse complement strand
TGCGATGGATGATGTCATCGAAACCATGATCCAGCTCTATATTGATGAGAACATCGCCGCGGTCATGCCGACGCTGGAACGCGTCGCAGCACAATTCGGCAACACCGCCGATGATGCCGGCTATGCGGCGTTTGAGGAAAAGATCGTCATCAATCGCACTTTTGTGATGGCCGAACGGGCGCAGCCCTATCTGGAAAATGGCGGCGTGTTTCTTGCCGTCGGCGCGCTTCATTTGCCGGGCGACGAAGGCGTTGCGAACCTATTGGCGAAAGCCGGGTATACGGTGACGCCGGTCCTCGACTAAATCCGGCTGCGACAGTTTGCCCAAAACCGACCCTTGGGCATTTTTAATTTCCGATGCACTGTTTGTCTCTGCCCTTATCCTGGGGCAGGCAAAAACAAGCCAAAGGAGCCTATCCATGCGGATGACAACTTTGACACTTGCTGCCGCCTTCACCATGAGCGCCAGCGCCGCCTTCGCCTATGACTGCAACTGGGGTGCCGCCAAGGACGTTGTCGCAGACGCGCCAATGACCAAGATGACACATACCCCGGTCGTTGCTGCAGCCGAGACACCGGTTGATGGCTGGCTGATAAAATATCTGGAAGACTGGCAAAAAGCCTGATCCTGACCAGTAAGCCCGTTTGGGCGGAAATCCCGGCATCGCCATCGGCGGTGCCGGGATTTTTTTACGCTGTGGGTTATTCGCTACGCACAGCCCGCCGCTGACAAGTCGTCAAAGTTGAGCGGATGATCGCCCGGTGAAACGGCATGATCAGCGCCAGATAGGTGCGACCCAACCGATTATGGCGGCGGATTACGGTGGTCAACGTCACCGCCTGTCCGCCACCGGCCTGATCCAGATCGACAACAATGCGAAAATCCAGATGCTTATCATCAAAGCCAGCGACCAATCGGTCACGGGTTTGTTGGGTCACGGGAAAGATGCCAACGCTGTCAGTAGATGCTGATTGTGACGCCCCGCCTTTCAGACCGAAGGGCGCAACGAGCAATTGACGCAAGGCGAGTGCCGCATAAGTCCAGCGCGGAAAGGACGAAACGATCGCTTCGGCCGCGGCGCGCGAGTTGGAAAAGGGTTTCGGCGTAATAACCTGCCATGCATCAGCCCAATCGCTGTCAGGCAACACCGGATGCGGAAGTGAAACGGGGATCTCCTGCACCTTCCCCATCACTTTCCTCACATATGCAGCGGTTTGCCCGTTGCCGATGCCAGCGCTGCTTCACGCACCGCCTCGCTCATGGTCGGATGGGCATGGCAAGTGCGGGCCAAGTCTTCCGATGAGCCGCCAAATTCCATCAGCACCGCAACTTCATGGATCAGATCACCGGCACCCTTGCCGACGATATGGGCACCCAACACGCGGTCGGTCGCTTTGTCGGCCAGCACTTTGACAAATCCTTCGGTCGCCAGCATTGCGCGGGCACGCCCATTGGCCGTAAACGGAAACTTACCAACGACATAATCGATGCCGGCTGCTTTCAGTGCTTCTTCGGTCTGACCGATCGAGGCGACTTCGGGCTCGGTGTAAACAACGGACGGAATCACGTCGAAATTCACATGGCCGGCCTGGCCTGCCATCAACTCGGCAACAGCCATGCCTTCATCCTCAGCCTTATGCGCCAGCATCGGGCCTTTTATGACATCGCCGATCGCCCAAATGCCTTCGACGGAGGTGTGCCAATGCTCATTGACTTCCACACGGCCGCGATCGTCCAGCACAACGCCGGCTTCGGCCAGGCCGAGACCCTCGGTATAGGGTTTGCGGCCCGTCGCGACCAAAACGATGTCGGCCTTCAGCGTTTCACTGTCGCCGCCCTTGACCGGCTCGAAGGTGACCTCCGCGCCCCGACCTGATTTTTTCACAGCCGTCACCTTGGCGCCAAGCTTGAATTCCATGCCTTGCTTGGCCAGCATTTTTTGGAACTGCTTGGCAACATCGCCATCCATATCGCCAAGGATTGTGTCCAAATATTCAACCACCGTGACCTCGGAACCCAAACGGTTCCACACCGATCCCAATTCCAGCCCGATCACGCCGCCGCCGACAACAATCATCTTCTTCGGCACTTTCGGCAATTCCAACCCGCCGGTCGAAGACACAATGACCTTCTCATCAATGTCGACATCGACACCCGGAATGCCGGCAACATCGGAGCCGGTCGCAATGACAATGTTTTTGGCATCGATCTCTTCAACGGAGCCATCATCTTTCGTGACTGAAAGCTTACCTTGGCCCAGCACTTTGCCGGTACCGGTGAACACGTCGATCTTGTTCTTCTTCATCAAGAACGCCACCCCATCGACATTGGCTTTCACTGTCGCGTCTTTGTGTTCCATCATCTTGGACAGATCGAGTTTAGGCTTGCCGACATCGACGCCGAGCGTTGCCAACGCATGACCGGCCTCAGCAAAAACCTCAGACGCATGCAGTAGCGCCTTTGACGGGATGCACCCGATATTCAAGCAGGTGCCACCTAATGTCGGGCGCTTTTCAACAATCGCCGTCTTGAGCCCAAGCTGCGCTGCCTTGATCGCGCACACATAGCCCCCGGG
>JBCCRB010000444.1:0-2576 GCA_039208465.1 Pseudomonadota bacterium | reverse complement strand
GCGATTGCTCTTGCTTTTCTTGCTGGTGGCGGCGAGCGCGGCCTATCTTGGTGGCTTAGCAACCGAGGAGATCAGTGGGCGCGCGGTGGCCGTTGACGGGGATTCGCTGCGCATTGATGGCCGGGACATACGCTTGCGCGGTATTGATGCCCCTGAATTTGGGCAGGTTTGCCAGGATGCGCAGGGTGCCGATTATAATTGCGGTGACCGCGCTCGCCGAGCCTTGAGCCGTCTGATTGGGCAGGGCACGATCCGCTGTGAGAGTGCGCAGTTGGATCGGTTCGGGCGCACGTTGGCGCTGTGTTTTGCCGGTGGGGAAGGGCCGTCGATCAATGAGATGATGGTACGGCAAGGATGGGCCGTCGATTATGGAGACTTTCCCGGCGTTGAACAAAATGCACGCAATGACAAGCGTGGGCTTTGGGCGGGCCGATTTGAAACGCCGCGTGCGTTTCGTGCCAACCGTGGGGATGCGGTGGGGTCGACCTGGCTGTCCGGGCTTTTCCGGTTAGGCGGTGATGATGAGTGAGACGCTAGCTCAGGTGCATCGCGAGATTTTGGCGTGCCGTGTGTGCCGCGACAAGCCGGAAGGCGTGTCCCTGCCGCATGAACCGCGCCCGGTCGTTGTGCCATCGGCAACAGCGCGCATTTGCATCGCCGGCCAAGCACCCGGCACGCGCGTACATCAGTCCGGGCGTCCGTTCACAGATCCGTCCGGTGATCGGCTGCGGGCTTGGATGGGTGTTGACGAGACGACATTTTATGATGCCAGCCGCATTGCGATCGTTCCGATGGGTTTTTGTTTTCCCGGCCTTGATGCAAAAGGGGGCGATCTGCCGCCGCGCCGCGAATGCGCCAAGCATTGGCATGACCGCTTGTTTGCTCACATGGGCAATGTCGATTTGGTGCTGGTGATTGGGCAATATGCGCAGGCCTACCATTTGGGTGCGTTGCGCTCGAAAACGCTCACGGAAACGGTTGGTAATTGGCGCAATCTCTTGGCGACACGCGTTGCGGGACGCGTCGTGATCCCGTTGCCGCATCCTTCATGGCGCAATAATGCTTGGATCAAGAAAAACCCTTGGTTTGAAAGCGAATTGCTGCCCATCATCCGCAATGAGATTGAAAAGCGGTTGTGAGTATCCTATCCCACCGCTAAATATTCAGTTTAATCATTTTGGATTGCGATTTCATATGGATAGAACTGACAGAAATATTCTTCGCCTTTTGCAGGAAGATGCAACATTAGCGGTCGCTGAAATTGCTAAAAGGATTGGCTTGTCAACAACGCCGTGCTGGCGACGCATCCAAAAACTTGAAGAAGACGGTGTTATAGAGAAAAGAGTTGCCTTACTGAACCCTGATTTAGTTCAAGCGCGTGTCAATGTATTTGTGTCGATCCGCACCAATGCGCACACCAAGGAATGGTTGTTACGTTTTTCAGAAGTTATCAGTGATTTCCCAGAAGTTGTAGAATTCTACCGGATGAGCGGCGATGTTGACTATCTATTGCGGGTCGTTGTTCCTGATATTCCGGCCTATGATGCGTTTTACAAACGCTTGATTGAAAAAATCGAAATCAAGGATGTTTCTTCTGTGTTTGCCATGGAGCAAATCAAGCATACCACGGCCTTGCCGCTGGACTATCTGGATCTGGAAAAGGGCTGAGAGCCAGCCGGTCTGGCGGGCGGGCATCAGCGCTTCATGCTTTTTTTGCCATCCGCCGGCGTGTTGAAGCCGAGTTGAGGTCGCGGATCGTCTCGCGCGCGAGGGCACATTCGATCTTGCCCTCGCTTTGGAGCAATTGTGCGCAAATCTCGAGCACATGCTCGCGTAAAAAGGGTGAGCGCTTGCCGATCGAGCGCAACGCCCAACTGATGCCCTTGTGGACATATTTGCGTTCATCACCGGCTTCCCGGGCGCACAAAGCAATGAAGGGAATGAAAGCCTCGTCCGGCAGTTTTTTACGTTTAATGGAGGCGTAGGTCATGATCACGAAGGCCATGCGCTTGGCATATTCACGCGGATCATTGATAAAGTCGTCGATCAGGACTTCCCAATCTGGCGATTGTGCATAGAGGTCGCCGCACCCATCGACCATGTCCCAACTGTCGAAATCGTTGGCCCATTGATGCGCCAATTCGCGCGTAAACGCAGCGGGGTCGGCGGTAAAGGCGCCGACGAGCTGGCATTCGGTGATGCGCGATTGCCAGAGCTCGGCTGCGCGTTGGTGGTTCTTACCAACGGTCTTTGCAATGTCGCGTTGCACGCCATGCATCACACCGATACATCGGTCGGTGACGATGCCATAGCGCTGTTTTGAGGCGATCGCCTCCGGCGTCGCGATGGCGCGCATATGGGCGATGATGTCGGCCGCGGAACTGTCTTTGGAAAGTGCCGCAGCCACTGACTTACAGCGCCTTTAAGCGCGCGAGGAGTGATGAGGTGTCCCAGCGGCCGCCGCCCAGCTTTTGTACGTCCTTATAGAACTGATCGACCAGGGCCGTGACGGGCAGGGAAGCGTTGATGCGATCGGCTTCTTCCAGCACGATTTTTAGATCCTTGCGCATCCAGTC
>JBCCRB010000443.1:0-2584 GCA_039208465.1 Pseudomonadota bacterium | reverse complement strand
GCAAACCCAGCTGGCGCGCGCCACATTGCGGAGAGAACCAAGCTCGCCCGTGGCCAGGATTGCCTTCACGTGGGCGTCGCCGCAGGCTTTGCGAAACGCCCGCATTTCATCGTAGAGCGCCTGCCAATTGCCCGTAAGGACGTGGCGACGCGAGATTACGATGTCGATCTCCTTCGCCCCGGCATTCACGCTCTCACCGATCTCAGCGACGCGCAGATGAAACGGCGACAGGCCGGCTGGAAAACCCGTCGAGACAGCGGCAACGGGAATGCGCGTGCCACCAAGTGCTGCGACCGCAGTGTCAATCATATCGTGGTACACGCACACCGCACCCACCATCACGTCGGGAAGATCGAGAGCAGCCAGGATATCGGCACGCACCGGTTGACGCGCCTTCGCGCAAAGGCGCTTGACCCGACCTGCCGTGTCATCGCCGGAAAGTGTCGTAAGATCGATCATGGTGATCGCGCGCGCCAGCCATGCGGCTTGATGGTCTTTTTTGACAGAACGGCGCCCGGGCAACGTGGCAGCACGCCGTTCGATGGCACTGGTATTGGCCTGCAGGCGTCTCACGATGTCGAGGTCAAGCGCGATGCCGTCATTTCGCTGCTCTTGCACCTGCGGAAGTGACCCGGACTTGGTTATGTCGATTGTTTGCGCCATTGGCGCAACCGTCGCACGACCGTCACGGCACTTCAATCCACCAGAATGGTTTCCACTTTCGCGCCGGTCTCAAGCGTTTTGTGCACAGGACACTTATCGGCGATTTCCAGCAGCCGCATGCGTTGTTCTTGCGAGAGGTCGCCGTCCAGACGTATTTTGCGTCTGAAGCTGTCAATCCTGACCGCTTTTGACGTTTCCGCATCTTGGCCATGAACCTTGTCATGGCTCACATCCACTGAGACGTGATTGAGGGGCCAGCCCTTGCGCCTTGCGTACATTCTGATCGTCATCGACGTACATGCACCAAGACCTGCCGACAAAAAGCCGTAGGGCGACATGCCCTGATTGGTGCCGCCATAGGCAAGCGGCTCATCCGCGACTGTATGGTGGAACGGGCCGGAATTCACATCCTGAAGAAAGCCACCCGGATCGGCTTCACTGACGCGCACAATGCCTTCAGGGGCGCCCGGAGGCGGGGCAGGCGGACGCAAATCAAGGTATCTGCCAGCCCAGGCTGAAATAACCTCGGCCGTGTATTCGGCATCTTCGGCTCGCGATACCAGGTGATCTGCATCATCAAGCGTCACGAAACTCTTCGGATGCTTAGCTGCGAGAAAAATTTGCGTTGCATTCTCAACGCTTACCGTGGCGTCTCTTGGGGCGTGCAGCACGAGCAGCGCTTTTTTGAGCTTGCCGATGGCGGGGGCGAGTGACGCGGCTGAAACGTCGTCCACAAAAGCTCTGCCGATCGTGAACGGTCTGCCTGCAAGGTCGACCTGAGCATGGCCCTGGGCGCTAATTTCATCGAGCGCATCAGAAAAGTTATGCGTCACATGCCCTGGGTCAAAGGGCGCGCCGATAGTTGCGACGGCTTTTACGCTGTCTATTTCTGCGGCGGCTTTGAGTACTGCCGCTCCTCCAAGGGAATGACCGACAAGCAGGGACGGTGCCATCCCGCGGTCAGCAAGATGACGGGCGGCTTCGATCAGATCCTCAACGTTTGAGCTGAAGGTCGTGTTTGCAAACTCACCTTCCGAGTGGCCCAAGCCTGTGAAATCAAATCTCAAAACAGCAATACCCATGGCTGCCAGCCGGGCCGCGATACGCCGCGCTGCGGTGATATCCTTGCCGCATGTAAAGCAGTGGGCAAACAGGGCCGTCGCCAAATGCGGCCCTTCGGGCATATCGAGGCGCGCCGCAAGGTCGTTGCCCGCATGACCGGGGAATGTGAAGCGTTCAATGGACATCAGGTGGGTTCCTTTCCTCCGTCAGATTGCCATGGAAGATCAAAGGAGCAAGCCATGTAACAGCAAGGTGAGAAATCGCGTGGTTAATGTAACTTTCTTCGTAGGTCAGTTTTTCGCGCTGAAACCGAAGATTAATGCAGGAAAACAAAGGGGAAGCGTGAAACTTGGCGTGTCGGTAAGACGTCGTTATTGCGCTGGTATTACATCGGTAGAGACCGGTGAAGCCTGCTTTGTAACCAAAACATCAGCCGCTGCCGTCCATTTCGCCTAAAAAAGGCTGACTCGGTTCGCACCACAAAAAACGGGCCGGTAAATCCCGGCCCGCTCTTTGGTCGACGAATATCGGCTGTCTTAAAAGAAACCCATCGGGTTCTCGTCATAGCTGACGAGCAGGTTCTTCGTATTCCGATAGTGGTCAAGCATCATCTTGTGGTTCTCACGACCGATGCCGGACTTCTTGTAGCCACCGAAGGCCGCGTGGGCCGGATAGTGGTGGTAACAGTTCGTCCAGACACGACCCGCCTGGATCGCGCGACCCATGCGGAACGCAGTGTTGCCGTCGCGGGTCCAGACACCGGCGCCGAGGCCGTAGGTGGTGTCGTTGGCGATCTTGATAGCTTCTTCCTCGTCCTTGAAGGTCGTTACCGACAGGACCGGCCCGAAGATCTCTTCCT
>JBCCRB010000442.1:0-2586 GCA_039208465.1 Pseudomonadota bacterium | reverse complement strand
TCTCCACCTTGCTCGGCATGATCTCAGGGTCGGCTGCGGGCAATGTCGCGGTGACCGGCACGCTAACGATCCCGATGATGAAAAAGGAGGGTTACAAGCCGCACCAGGCAGGCTCCATCGAAGCCGTCGTTTCAACAGGCGGGCAAATCATGCCGCCGGTCATGGGCGCCGCCGCCTTCATCATGGCAGAGATTGTCGGGGTTCCCTATGCCAGCATCATGAAAGCGGCGCTGATCCCGGCGCTTTTATTCTTCACATCGCTGTTTTTTGTCGTCCATCTGCAAGCCCACAAAAACGGAATCGAACCCTACCCAATGGAAGAGGAAACGGCGCAGGAATCGATTTGGATGCTGCTCGCACGGGGCGGGCAGTTCATCGTGCCCTTCCTGTCACTCATCTTCCTGATGTTGAACGGGTATTCGCCGTTCAAATCATCCTTTTACTCGATCATCATTTTATTGGTTCTGCATGTGACCTGGACCCGGCGCGTGCGCCTTGATTTGCTGAAAAAGTCAGCAATCGCCATCACCGAAGGGACAAAGGCCGTCATTCCAATTGCGATTGCCTGCGCCGCTGCCGGCATCATTGCCGGAACCCTGGGTGTGACCGGTCTGGGGTCAAAAATCTCCGGTTTGATCATCACAGCATCGGGTGGGATCACCTTTTTTGCACTGCTGTTCACGATGATTACCGCGATCATTTTGGGCATGGGACTGCCCACGACAGCGGCTTACCTGATCCTGGCAACCGTCGTTTCGCCGGCACTGGCGAGCATGGGTGTGCCGCTGCTGACAGCGCATTTGTTTGTCTTCTTCTATGGCTGCGTGTCCACCATTACGCCGCCCGTGGCCTTGGCCTCTTATGTGGCAGCCGGTATCGCCAAAGCCGACATCAACCAAGTTGGTTGGACGGCCTTCTTCTATGGCATCACCTGTTACATCCTGCCTTTCATGTTTTTCTACGGGCCGGCGCTGTTGATGGACGGGTCCGTAGTCGCGATCATTGGCGCGATCGCCAGCGGGACCGCAGGGGTCTTTTGCATTGCCGCCGGAGTTGTCGGGTTCATGCGCGCACGGCTGACTTGGTTTGTCAGGGCGATCATTGTCGGCGGCGGGATCCTGCTTCTACATCAAAGCGCGCTGACGGATGCGGCGGGCCTGGCCATTCTCGCGGCCACCTGGCTGCTCATCAAGCCCGCCAAACAACGCGAAGTCATCGCGTGACGTACATCGAACCTAATCATGAACCAAGGGAAGAAAATGGCTTTTGAAGCGAGAAAATTTCGGCGTGTCGTGACCGGCCATGACGAAAATGGCGTCGCAACCGTGATCCGTGACGAAACCGCCAATTGCGTTTTGCAACGACTAACACGGCCAGGTGTCACGCTGACAAACTTTTGGCAGCACGACACAAGCCCCGCGCCGATGGAGCGCCATGATGATCCGGTTGACGGGCCTCTGGTTCTGCATCCACCAAAAAACGGGGCGGTCTTCCGCGTCGTCCAGTTTGATCCCGAAGACCCCGAAGTGATCGCCAATATTGACGGGGAGAAAGCGTTTGCCGCCATGGGAGCGGGCGCAAATGTCGTCAAAGGCGGCCGCCACCCTTACATGCACCGAACGGATTCGCTCGACTATTCCATCGTTTTACAGGGCGAGGTGTGGATGTTGATGGACCGCGAAGAGGACGATTTGTTGCTGAAACAGGGTGATGTCGTCATTCAGCAGGGCACGAACCACGCTTGGGCCAATCGCGGCACCGAGCCCTGCATTATGCTTTTTGTCCTCAACGATGCGGTCAAGTAAGGCTGTTTTCGCCTAGCGCAATTTGATCGTCGTGTTGTGCAGAATATCCGACACATACTGCCTGGTTTCGGTAAACGGGGGTATGCCGCCATGCTTGTTCACATTGCCGGGGCCGGCATTGTAAGCGGCCAAGGCATGTTCAGTTTTGCCAAATTGACCAAGCATTTTCACAAGATAGCGCGCAGATGCATCCAGATTGTCTTCCGGCGAAAACGCATCATCCACGCCCAGCGCTCTTGCGGTCCGCGGCATCAATTGCCCGAGCCCTTGCGCACCGGCAGGTGATTGGGCGTCAGGGTCAAAATTGCTTTCCCGTTGGATTAAAGTGGTGAACAAGGCAACGAACTCTGTCGGGCCCAGGCCAGCATCCCTGACTTCGTCATGCTGTGCGTACTGTTCGCCGACAGACCGCGCCAAGCGATACATGGTTTTCGCCGGCGACTGCACATCGGAGAGGTCGCGCGGGGAAGGGAGCCCGGTAGCACGGGCAGCAGCCGTCTGGATGCCAAGCAGCTCGGTAACGGCGGATAGCGGCAGGCCCGCCTCCAAAAAGGCATTTTCCAAAGACGGCGCGTAATCCAACGCAGCGCCCTGTGAAAAAATGGCTTGTCCGTAGTCGATATGTGGGGTGGTGCGCGCTTGTGCGCTTACGGTTAATCCGAACACAAGTAAGGTCGCGGTCGCGAGACCGGAAACAGATGTGCTCAACAAGTCTTTTCCTTTGGCAAAAGGCAAAGTCTTCTCCAGTTCAATAATGTCAAATGATGAGAGCGGTTTTTTC
>JBCCRB010000441.1:0-2588 GCA_039208465.1 Pseudomonadota bacterium | reverse complement strand
TCGAAATATAATTAAATCATAAAATATGACAAATAAAATATAAAATCGCGATTAATGTCCTTGATAGTGTATTAATTGCGATAAAATACTTCAAATTCAGCGACCTGGTCGGGAGACGAATTCATTGAATACGCCCCAAGTAAATCACGGCACGCAAATCGAAATCGCTGGTGCGCTGGAGAGCCAGCTTGCAGCCGATGGCGACAATCCGGCGATCATGGCCAAACTCGCCCAGCAGTACCAAGCAATGGGCCGCCCCGACCAGGCGATGGCGCTCGCGGAAGACTGGCTTGAAGACAAAGGGCCTAATCCTTCAGCGCTCAAAATCTATCATGACACAAGCCTCGCTTTGGGAGAAACCGCAAAGGCCAAACGAGCGATCAACCAGGCGCTGGCATTGAGTTTCGATCAGGCACCTTTGTTGGCTGATCTTGCCCGATGTTTCGAGACAGAGGGGCGCAATCGCGAGGCCCTGATCCTTTACCGGCACTTGATCGACACGGTGCCGGCCAACTCGCCTCATCGACCCGCAGTGGTGGCGCGGTTTGCAAATCTTGATGACAGTGAAGCGCCCCGTCAGTTGCATGATGAGATCGCCGCGCTCGCCGAAAGCGTTGCCAACGCCCCGGCCCATCGTGCCCTCCTGCATCATGTGATGGCGCGGCACGCAGAAGACGCAAACGATTATGACCGTGCCTTTGCCGGTTTTTACGCGGCCGGTGAAATCATTGCCAGCGCGTCGAGCCCCGAGACCTTAAGCGATCAATTGGTAGACCAGTACCAGCACGTCTTTAGCGATCGCACTTTCGGCGCAGATTTCCCGAAAGGTTCATCCAGTGATCGACCGATCTTCGTGTTTGGCATGCAACGGTCCGGCACCAAATTGACCGAGCATATCCTTTCAAGCCATCCGCAGGTCCACGGCGCCGGCAACGTGGCGTTTTTCGACATGGCGAGCAATTGGATTTCACCCGACAGGATGGACCCGCAGGAAATCCATTCGCTTTCAGCTTCCTATCTCGAGCTACTCGATAGCCACAATGATGACGCACGACATGTCGTCGACAGCAACCCGGACAATTTCAAACATCTGTGGCTGATCGCAGCCGCGTTTCCCAACGCGTCCTTCATCTATTGCTGCCGTAATGCGCTTGACACCTGCGTATCCTGTTTGCGCCATCCCATCAGCAAGGCTTATCGCAAAGATTTGACGTCGATCGCGACTTATTTCGTCAACCATGTACGCCTGGTGGATCTTTGGAAAGCCGTTCTGCCGATCCACATCCATGAACTTAATTACGAAAAGCTCGTGGCCAATCCTGAAACCGAAATCCGTCGGCTGATCGCGCATGTCGGTTTGGCCTGGGACGATGCCTGCGTGGAGCCACACAACCACCGGCAAGCCACACGCGAACAAAGCGGCGACCAAACAACCGAAGCAATCAACGATAAGTCGATTGGCATCTGGCGGCACTACAAGCAGCATATTGCGCCGCTGATCGAGGCGTTGCGGACCATGGCAAAACAGCAGGGCATTTGACGGCTATTTAATTTTGCCCGTTGGCGATCAGGCGCGTGGTTACGATCTGCATGATCGCCATCCCGAAGCTCGGATCCTCAAATTGCAACCGCATGAACCCCTTCTTGTCGAGTGCGTAGACGACGGCATCTTCGGTACATCGGGCAGTGGCCGTGCGCTTGGCGCCGACCGTGAAAAAGGCGATTTCGCCGAACACATCGCCGCTGGACAACACCGCGTTGGGCTCCTCGATCAGCACCTGGCCATCGGCGATATAGTAGAATTGGTCGACAGCATCACCGCGGTTAAAAATCGTCGCGTCCTTGGCCAGATGCAGCTTTTGCCCATAACGCGTGACGATCGAGAAATCCGGTTCGACCCCTTCTGAAACAGCTAAAAGACGCCCGCGCAGCGACAAGATCTGCCACAGCCGGTAAATATTGATCGGCAGCAAAATCGCTTCCATCACCAGCAAGGGCCACAATTGCAGCGTGGCTGCGTAAAAGATGAACAGGAGCGATGACCCCAGTGCGAGGACGCGCAGTGGTATCATCGTGTTCATCGCATAGGTCGCGATGGTGAGCGCGGACGCCAGCCATCCGATTAGTTCAATCCAAAAAGTCGCGTCCACCCGCTCAACCTCCCGCTTAGATCAGCACCCGCACCCGCAACGCTCGGACCATAGGGTGACAGAGTAATGACCGCATTTGCTTTTCGGTGATATTCCGTACGCGCAAAAGTGCAGCGCCGGTTAAACCGTTACGCCAAGCCCCTTGGCCGTTTCCGCGTCCATGCCGGTAAGTTGCGCAAGGGCGCGCTTGTGCGTTTCCTCGACCACCTGATCATACTTTTTCCAGTCAAGCATCGAGACGCCGCGCAGCATTGGACGAAATAAGAGATCAACATCGCCCCGCATCGTCTTCTGCCGCGCCATCGCCGTGATGAAAGATGCTTTGAACAGTGTGTCGGGCAGGCTTGGCAGACGATAGCGCCGGCTCTTCTTTGATCGGAACGCGTCACGCAAGATCGCCATGGGCGGCGGTACCTCGTCCAGATCGTAGCGGCGTTC
>JBCCRB010000440.1:0-2590 GCA_039208465.1 Pseudomonadota bacterium | reverse complement strand
CGGCACCATTCCGGTACCGGCGCCGCTTGAAAATCCGAACTTGCCGCTTGTGCCGCCGCCCGGCGGTTCGCCCGCTGTTGATCCATCCCGCAATCCGACCGGCGTTTCAGACACCAGTGTTTCGGTCTCCTATGACCTGTCGCTCCTGCCGCAACCGGTCCGGCGGATGCGCGAATTGATCATCGAGGCGGCAAAGGCCGGCGATGCCGAGAAACTTCGGCCGCTGATCGGATCAGGCGCTGATACAACCCGGCTTTCCTTCGGTGACATAGAAGAAGATCCGATCAGCTATTTGCGGTCGATCTCCGGCGACCAGCAAGGGCACGAAATCCTCGCCATCCTGCAGGAGGTGCTGGAAGCCGGTTATGTGCATCTGGACGCGGGCACGGACACCGAACTCTATGTTTGGCCGTATTTTTTCGCGCTTCCGCTTGAGCAATTGACGCCTGTGCAGCGTGTTGAACTCTTTAAACTGGTAACCGCCGGCGATTATGAGGATATGCTTTCTTTTGGAGCCTACATCTTCTTTCGTGTCGGCATCACGCCGCAAGGCCGCTGGCTGTTTTTCGTGGCCGGGGATTAAGGAGGCGTGGATGCGCTGGATTGTTCTTTTGGGTTCGCATGGAATTGTCTTTGCCGCGGGTATTGCCCTTGGCATCTATTTGCTGCCGATCCTGACCGCGCCCCCAAGCGTCGACCGGGAGTTGCTTGCAACAAGTGCGCAGGATGCGACCTACCAGGTTGAATTCACCCGAGATTTGGCGGGCAGTGACTTCCTTCATTGGGGTGAAGGTACGGTCAGCGTCTCGGCGCAAATGGTTGTGCATGAAGGTGCGCTGTCACCCGGGCCGGATTATAAGCTCTATCTGACGCCGTCCTTCGTGGAAGATGAAGCAGGCTTTGAGGCCATCAAGGACCAGTCTCTACGCGTCGGTGACATCAAGACCTTTGACGGCTTTATCGTCGACCTACCGGCTGATGCGAACATTGAAGCCTACAACACGGTGCTTGTCTGGTGTGAAGCCTTTGGCGAGTTCATTACGGCCGCCCAGTACCGATAGCCAGCACGACAAGGCGCTGGATGATGCCGCGACCCCAGGCTTTCCAAACCGCGCAGCAGGATTTCGACCAATTGTTGGCCGATATCGCCGAAGCGCTCGATCTTTCCTCACGCCATCAAGCCTATACGGTTCTTGAATCGGTTCTGCACGCTAAACGGCGACGGCTCGATGCACCGCAGATCATCACCTATGCCGGATCATTGCCGCCGCTTTTGGCGGCGTTGTTTGTGCAGGGATGGTCTGTCGACGCGCCAACCAGCAGCGGCCCTGTTACCGACGCGGAAATAGAGGCACTGCGCGCGGCGCATAATTTCGCGCCGCCGGGTGCCTATGTGACGGTCATGGCATTGATCGAGAAAGCCGACGGTTGATCGCGGGGGTCAGCGCTGCCCCAGGAAAAACAGCAAGGGGACCGGCACGACGGCCAGCGTGGTCGATAGCAAAAACGGCAGCGGCGAGAAAATGCGGCTGAGGCCGGCCATCAAGGCAATGCCGCCTCCACCGCCGAGCACCACATTGCCGGGCGTGTTGATCGCCAGCGCCAAGGCCACATAGCGGAAGCGGAGCAGCGCCCGCAAATAGGTTGGCGCCGTTGGCGGGATGAGATGTTCGCGAATATCCTCATATTTCATGTCAGCGGCGCGTTCGACCAACGCTGCAGCACGCTTCAAGCCAAGACTACCCAGCGCGCTCTGCAAAATGCGCGGCGGCAGCAAGCGACCCATCATGTAGGCGAGCATCATGCTGAAAATCGTCGCCAGATAGACCAGCAGCGCGACCTTGGCGCCGAAGGCCGTCAGCAAGACGAGCCCGATCTCAGCGCCTGGTACAAAAGGAATGGCGAGCAGAACAATGTAAACCACCGTGCCGAGAATGATCGCGCGGCGCAGCATGTCTTCGCTTTCGGGCATCAGCGCCATATCGAGCCATTGGCTGACGCTGGTGATGAATTTTTGGCCGCCGAGGATCAGCAGGACAAGCAATGCGATGCGCGCCAACCCACGGATCAAGGATGCCAAGCGTGAACCTCAGCAGCTGGTGCCGATTTCGCCACAAATGGTCGCACCGGTGCTGTTTTCAGAACCGGTCGGGCGCCTTTGGGAATGAATGTGACAGACACGCACATTACGTTACGTTACCAGCAGGTGGACTGCTTGTCCCCGCAAAACTGAGATTTGTTTCTTGTGCGCGCCGCTGATTGTTGAAGCGCCGATGGCTGGCTGCGGGTAACGACCAATCACGTATCGAACTTTACCCTTGAGAAACTTGTAAAGCTGAGAAAACGGACGACATGAGACTGTCGACAATCGGATGTTCAGTTTGTTTCAGCTTTTCAGGAGAAAGAAACCCAAGGCACGGATTTTCGCCGGGAGCATAACCGTCGTACAACCGACCGGGATAAAGCATTTTGTCAGCAAGTTAGATTCCCCGGTTGGCGACGTTGCGGACCAAGTCGTCCGTGAAGCGCTTGCGAGTTTGATAAGCTTCCCTGAAAAAGGTGATCGCGCCTCGCATCAGCCTGGCGACCT
>JBCCRB010000439.1:0-2598 GCA_039208465.1 Pseudomonadota bacterium | reverse complement strand
TGCCGTCGTTGCCGGCATTTTGGACGATGTGCAAAAGCGCGGCGATGCGGCCGTGGTTGACTACACGGAAAAGTTTGACCGGCTGGATTTGAACAAGACGCCAATGCTCGTTTCAGCCGATGAGGTGGATCAAGCTGTCCAATCCATTGATGCGGAGACGATGGAAGCGCTGACGCTGGCGCGTGACCGGATTGCGGCCCACCATAAAAGGCAGTTGCCATCCGATGATTTTTACACCGATCCGCTTGGCGTGGAACTTGGTAGTCGTTGGACAGCGATTGAAGCAGTAGGGCTCTATGTGCCAGGCGGGACCGCCAGCTATCCCTCTTCTGTCTTGATGAATGCTTTGCCGGCGGTGGTTGCGGGTGTCGCGCGCATCGTGATGGTTGTCCCATCGCCTGATGGTGCGCTCAATCCGCTCGTGCTGGCAGCAGCGCAATTGGCCGGTGTGCGCGAAATCTACCGGATCGGCGGTGCGCAAGCGGTCGGTGCGCTTGCCTATGGCACCGAGACGATCAAGCCGGTTGCGAAGATTGTCGGGCCGGGTAACGCCTATGTGGCCGCTGCCAAGCGCCGGGTCTTTGGTACGGTGGGCATCGACATGATTGCCGGGCCTTCTGAAGTGCTGGTGGTGGCTGACGCAGAAAATGATCCGGACTGGATTGCTGCCGATCTACTGGCGCAGGCCGAGCATGATACGGGCGCGCAATCGATCCTGCTGACCGATGATGGTGATTTTGCCAAGGCGGTCGAGGCGGCGGTCGAGCGGCAGTTAAAGATGCTGAACCGGAGCGAGACGGCCTCGGCAAGCTGGCGGGATTTTGGTGGTTTGATCGTTGTTGACGAACTCGATAGCGCGCAAACGCTGACGATCATTGACCGGATTGCCGCCGAGCATCTGCAACTGGCCTGTGCGCAGGGCACAGCGATGGTGCCCAAAATCCGCAATGCCGGTGCGATTTTTGTGGGCCGTCACACGCCGGAAGTGATCGGCGACTATGTTGGTGGGTCCAACCATGTGCTCCCGACCGCCCGCTCTGCGCGGTTTTCATCCGGTCTTGGTGTCCTGGACTATATGAAGCGAACCAGCGTGTTGGCGCTCGGGCCTGACCAATTGCGTGCGTTGGGGCCGGCCGCCATTCGGCTCGCCGAGGCCGAAGGACTGGACGCGCATGCCAAATCCGTCGCCATACGGCTGAACTTATAGGCGCCACACCGATGGATTTTGCGGATAATGACAGGCTCTCGGATCTGACGTTGGATCAGTCGATCGGCAAATCCACCCCTGATGTTGAGCATGAACGCGCGGTGGCGATCTTTGACCTTCTGGAGGTGAATTCGTTTCGCCCGGTCGGTGATGACCAAGGCGGTCCTTACCATCTGCATTTGTCGATTGTTGAGGGCAAGCTGGCGTTTCAGATCCGCTGCGAAAACGGGGATGATGTTGCGGTGCATATTTTATCGCTTGGGCCATTCCGCCGGATCGTCAAAGACTATTACATGATCTGCGAGAGCTATTTCGAAGCGATCAAATCGGCGACGACATCGCAGATCGAAACGATCGATATGGCGCGCCGCGGCGTGCATAATGAGGGGTCGGAGCTTTTGGCCCAACGGTTGGAAGGCAAGATTGATGTTGACCATGACACGGCACGGCGGCTCTTCACGCTGGTTTGCGTTCTCCATTGGAAAGGCTGAATGCTAACACCATATGCAAAGGGCTGTTTAATTTCACAGACAATTGGGGTATGAGCGGCGCGAAGGCGGTGCCGGGCACCGCTTTTTTTGAATGAAACGCTGAAGGATCGCATGGCGAAAGAAGAGCTATTAGAGTTTGCCGGTGTCGTTACGGAATTGCTGCCGAACGCGACATTTCGGGTGAAATTGGAAAATGATCATGAAGTGATCGCGCACACGGCCGGCAAGATGCGCAAAAACCGCATTCGCGTGTTGACCGGCGACCGCGTCACTGTCGAAATGACGCCTTATGACCTGACCAAGGGTCGCATCACTTACCGCTATAAATAGTGGCGGTGCGGGAGCAAACTGCTGCACCTACACATTAATCATGGGGACGAGGCCGCCCGGTGAGCGTATTTCAAAATCTGGTCCTTGCTTCCGGTTCGCCACGCCGCGTTGAATTGCTGGCCCAGGCCGGCATCGAGCCCGACCGGCTTTTACCTGCCAATGTGGACGAAACGCCGATCAGGGCCGAGCATCCGCGCTCGCTTGCGCGCCGCTTGTCGCAAGACAAAGCCGTTGCCGCCAATCGGATTATCCAACGCGAGTTGAAAAACCCGCCGCCCGACAATGAGGGCAATGGATATGAGGCGGATATCAAGCCATTCGTCCTGGCCGCCGATACAGTTGTCGCCGTGGGCCGTTCAATCCTGCCGCAGGCGGGCACGATTGACGAGGCCTCGCAGTGCCTGCGGCTTTTATCCGGGCGTATGCATCGTGTTTACACGGGGCTGTGTGTCATCACGCCGAAAGGCAAAGTGCGCCAGCGGGTGGTGGAAAGCAAAGTGCGATTCAAGCGCCTGTCGCGCGAAGAATTTGACAGCTACCTGGCCTCTGGTGAATGGCGCGGCAAAGCCG
>JBCCRB010000438.1:0-2602 GCA_039208465.1 Pseudomonadota bacterium | reverse complement strand
TTTCCATCGGCTGATGACATCGACCATGAACGCTACGGCTCAAAGAGTGGCTAAAAAGTGTGCTTAATATGCGGAAAACAAAATGAAAATTGTTCGTAAATTTCAGACTTGTTTTACGATGCAAATCATTGTTTTTATTGCGTTTTAATTGATTTTTGACGTTTTAAGACGCGTGCAAAATGCACACTTTCTCAACCACGATGTCAGCTAAAGCACACAAATTGAGTCAAATCGCATCGAGAAGTTGTGCGCTTGAAAACCCCATCAACACTTTCCGTTACGTCAGTCTTTACTTTTACGTGAACGTCAATCATACAGGGCGCGGGAAGGCTTTTGGGAGGATTATTAATGAAGAAAAGAACTCTTTTGCTTGCCGCCGCGGCGGTGATGGTCGCGGGTACAGCGTTTGCCGATCCGATTGTCGGCAATTGGCGCACCGGCGAAGGCGGCAGCACCAGAATTGCGCAATGCGGCTCCAGCTTCTGCGTGTCGGTTACAGCCGGTGAATTTGCCGGACGTCAGATCGGCAAATTTGACAAGGACGGTGACCGGTATCGCGGTCGCATTACCGATCCGGCCAACGACCGGACTTATCGTGGCACGGCTTGGTTTGAAGGCGCATCACTGAAAATGCGTGGTTCTTTCCTCGGCATTGGCCGCACGGATACGTGGACAAAGCGATAAACCGTTGAAAGGGCGGCGTCAGCCGCCTTTCATTTTAGATCAGTGACACACGGCCAAAGCGTTGGTCGAGGTGAGCGTCCACATGGGCTGCTCGATCATCGCGGACGCCCAGCGTGGCGCGGACGCCGGTGTACGCACCGGCGCGACCAACGGGCTTCGGTCGCCACCATTGCCCAGGATAAAGGCAAGGCCGCTTTCTTCGTTCAAGGCCAGCATGTCGGCCTGCCCGTCGGTGGGCGTGACAGACACAATGGTCGATGTGCGGCTGTCAAAGGTGACCACCGACCCCGGATCCGGAGCGATGCCGACCATGTGGGTTGAAATCGGATCGGTTTGGATCGTCGTGATCAGACCGGGTGTCTCCAGCGTTTTGACGTGCTGCAGGTTTAGCAGATCGATGACATCGACCGTTGGCGTCTGTGTTGATGGAAGCAGCGCGTAGCGGTTGTCGGCCGAAATGAACGCCCGCAGCGGCGGACTGTCGAGCCTTATGGATCGTGCCAATTCGCCACCGCGTTCGCCGACATTGACAAAGAAGATCTCTGAAATGCCGGGCTGAATGATGATGCCGGTTCTGCCCGACAGGGTTTGTGACATATGATCAATGCCGCGCCCTTGCGGATCAGGAATGGTGACCAGCGTGCTCGTTTCGCCATCTTCGGTATCGAGCAGCCGCACCGCGGCGCTGTCGAGCGATGTGGCTGTCAACAGGCCCGTCAGGGCCGAGAAGCGGATGTCATGCACACCGTTAAAGCCGGTGAAGCTGCGCACCGCGTCGCCCGTGTGCAAATCCAACAGGGTCAATTGCCCTGCGCCGAAATCCGCATAAACGGCGTGGCGGCCATCGGGCGCGAAAGTGAAAAGATCCGGCGCAGCGACCGCTTCATGGATGATGGGGTCGCGCACGAAGCCCTCATTGCCCGGATTTTGGAAGATGGCGAGGCGGCCTGTGCCGGTGTCGACGCCAATGATGCGGTCGGCTGATCGGTTTGCAAAAAACGACACGATATCGATCGGCGATGCCATGCGGTGTTCGACAGCGCCAGTCCAACCGTTCATGGCCAGCAGCGCGCCATCGTCGGCACCCACGCCAAAAACGAAATCGGCAATGCCGACCGCACGCGGTGCCAGACCTGCGCCCCATGCCGGTAACGCGACGCTACCTGCCGCAACGACAAGGCCGCCCAGCATGAAGTCGCGCCGATTTGGAAAGCTTTTGCTTGTCATAATGTGGATTTAGGATCGGGGTGCCGCACTATCAATATCGGCAAGCGCGGCGGATTGCGCCCTCATTCCACCTTGGACGCCAGCAAAGCGCTTAATTAATTGGGGCAATTTCGGTCATGATCGGCAAATGGTCGGAACCGATGTCACCAAGCTTTTGGCGAGCAACAACCTTAAGACCATCGGAGACAAGTGTATGGTCAAGGGTCAAGATTGCCGGGGGAGCGACGTCCCATCCAGCCATTCTGGGCAACCAGGTGTGGCACACCGACCTGGTTAGGCGCGCGCCAGAGAGCTGCTCAATCTGTTGCATCGCATTGCTCCAGGGCGAGGCATTGAAATAGCCGGCGATTACCAAGTGATCTGCTGGCTGAAACACGTTGCCGCCCAATTGTTCAATATGGCGCCACTGCTTCTGTGGCCATGGCCACGTCAAGTGGACATTGACGAGTGTGACCTTCTTGTCGCCAAAGCGAACCGATGCTTTTGCCGCGAGAAGCTCAGGCCAGCACGCGGCGCTGCCATCGGTGATCGGCAAGCGCGATAAAATCCCGGGCGCATGACGCGCGCCGCCCAAACTGCAATCAACAGTAAATGGGTACGCCGCGCGCAACTGTTCCACAACGAGCCGTGTGGAGCCGTTAATCTCCTGCAGCAAGATCACATCCGCGTCGGCACCCCGCAGAGTGTTTAC
>JBCCRB010000437.1:0-2605 GCA_039208465.1 Pseudomonadota bacterium | reverse complement strand
AACTGAGCGTTCGGCACTGGCTCTATCTTAGCGGCTTGTTTACCGCATGCGCAATCAGTTAGCGGCCGGCAACGCTTTATCACAGTTTTTTGCCGACACTTACCAACACAGTTTGCGGGGGCAAAGGTGTGCGGTGGCAGAAGACCGAAGCATAAGCGTAACAAGCCGTGTCAGGCTTGGTTACTGCATCGCGATGATTGCAATCGCCGCGATGGGCTTTTGGTCATTTTTCCTCCTTGATAAAGCGATCTCCGAACAGCGAAACGTCAATGCGCTGGTCGATGTAGTCAATGCGCAGCAATTGCATGCCCAACGCCTTGTGCTTTTGACAAATCTTGCCCACACCGAAGAAGCGGCGATCAAACGCGCTGTAGCGATCAATGCGCTGCGCGAAACGCGGACAGCGTTCGAAGCCGGCCTCACCGCGCTCAAAGACGGCCTTGCGCGTTACGACAGCGATCACGGCACCGTGCTCGCGGATATTATCTACAAGCCGCCCTACGATGTGAATTACTTCAGCGGCGTTCTTCTGAGCACAACCGATCGCTTTCTCACGCCGGTGCTCAGCGCCGATGGTGGGCGCGAAGCAGTGCCGCTATCGCAAATGCAATTGATCGCCGCTGATTCTGGTCTGAGCGCGTTGAAAAACGCAATCAACGCCTATTCGCAGGAGAGCCTCAACGAAACGTCGAAGCTCCTGCGTGCCATCTTTTCCGCCCTGATGATCCTCCTGGCGTTGGAAGCGCTTTTCATCTTCTCGCCGCTGACACGGGCGATCAAGCACAGGACTTTCCAACTGAAGCTGGCGCGCGACAACATGGCGAAGCTCGCCAACCATGATGAACTGACCGGGCTGCACAACCGCACCGCCATGGCGCATCAATTTCCGAAAATCGTGCAGCGCCATTCGGCAGCCAGTACGAAGTTTGCGGTCGTCCATATCGATCTGGATGACTTTAAAATCGTCAACGACACGTATGGCCATGCGGCGGGCGATGCGGTGCTGAAGGAAACAGGGCATCGTCTGACCCACCTTTTGCGCCAACATGATTTCACCGCGCGCATCGGCGGCGATGAGTTTGTCCTGATCCTGGACGGGCTTTCCGAGCGCGCGGAACTCGGCGACTTGCTCGACCGGTTGCTGCAGCAAATCACACAGCCGGTTCGGTTCGACGATATTGAGATTGTGATTTCCGCAAGTGCCGGCGTGTCGGTGTTCCCAAGGCATGCGCAAACCGATGCCTGCCTCTTGGTGGCCGCCGATCTGGCCCTTTACAACGCCAAGCACGCCGATGGCAGCAATTATGCGCTGTTCGAAGAGCGCATGCGCGATGAGTTCAAGCGCAATCGGAGCCTTAAGAGACCTGCGAAAGATAGCGCTGCGCCAAAGACCGCGCTGGCCGCCAGTGCGGCGATTTAGTGTGGACTTAATGGTAGCCCCTATCGGCTTTGTCGCTCACACACCCTAAATTGGGCGCATGTCCCTGCGCCAATTGGATCAGACAATCATCAACCAAATCGCTGCCGGCGAAGTTGTCGAGCGGCCTGCGTCGGTCGTCAAGGAACTGGTGGAGAACGCGATTGATGCAGGCGCATCCCGGATCGAAATCTCGACCGCGGGTGGCGGCAAGAGCCTGATCCGTGTCCGCGATGATGGCAGCGGCATGTCTGCGGAAGATCTGCCATTGGCGATTTCGCGCCACTGCACCTCAAAATTGACCAACGGTCTGGATCAGATTTCGATGCTCGGCTTTCGCGGTGAAGCGCTGCCGTCGATCGGGTCGGTTGCGCGCCTTTCGATTACGTCGCGCCGCGCCGATGATGCGCACGCCAGTACAATTAAGGTCACGGGAGGCGATGTCGGTGCGGTGACACCGGCAGCGGCCAATGCCGGCACGCTGGTCGATGTCGAGGATCTTTTTTATGCGACACCAGCCCGTCTGAAGTTCATGAAGAGCGATCGTGCTGAAAATGTCGCGATCAGCGACACGATCAAACGCATTGCATTGGCGTATCCTGAGGTCGGTTTCTGGCTCAATGGTGAAGATCGGCAGAGCCTGAATTACCCGCCTTGCCGGGAGGGTGAGTTTAGCGATCGCGTTGAAGCGCGTGTAGCTCAAGTGCTTGGGGCCGACTTCACCGATGATGCTGTCGCCGTTTCGCATGAGCGCGAGGGGGTTCATCTTAGCGGGCTCATCAGCCCGCCTTCCGTGCACCGCGGCCAGGCCAATTCGCAATATGCCTATGTCAATGGCCGTCCCGTAAAGGATCGCCAAATCCTCGGCGCAATCCGCGCGGCCTATTCCGATATGATGGAGCGAAACAGGTATCCGATTGCCGTTATTTATCTGACTCTCGAGCCGGCACTTGTCGACGTCAATGTTCACCCCGCCAAGGCCGATGTGCGGTTTCGTGATCCCGGCAATATCCGCGCGCTGATTGTCGGCGGTCTGCGCAATGCGCTGGCGGTCCACGGTGTGCAGCCAACCCATGCCGCCAGCGCCCAGATGGCCAACTCTTTTGTTGCACCGGGCCATGCTGGCCGCATGACGCCACGCTCAAATGCGCCCGCCTATGGGTTTGCCGAACAGAAGCAGGCCGATTT
>JBCCRB010000436.1:0-2605 GCA_039208465.1 Pseudomonadota bacterium | reverse complement strand
CGCGCCGTCTGTGACCATCGAAGCCAATCGGATCATGCTTGAGTTGAAGGAGCCGTGTCATGAACATCGGCGCCACCTTCACGCCAAATGAGGCCAGTAGTTATTATACCGCCGATGCCTGCGACCTGTCCGCCTTTCGCCAATGTGTGGAACGCCAAACAAATGAAGCGGACGCACCCGCAGCCGAGGCGATCACGCACAACATTCCCATCTATGGGCAAGCAGCGACCGAACAAGGGCTTAGTGCCATCGAGACCAAACGCGCCCTGATGGCCGAATGGGCGCATGTGTTGCTGCATGGGCCAGGTGTCCTGGTGCTCAAGCAGTCTGGTGCGGACCATCAGACAATCGACGCGGCCAGCCAGATTTTTGAGACCATCATCGAGGAAGAAAGCGCTGCCGGATCGGGCGCCGATCATTTCGCCGCCGCTGGCGCCAATGCGCGCATTTGGAATGCGCTGCAAAAACTGTGCGTTAGAGCACCGGAATTGTTTGCGCGTTACCACGCCACCCCGGCCATTGATGCGGTGTGCGAGGCATGGCTGGGCCCAGGCTATCAGATGACGGCGCAGGTTAATCTTGTCCGCCCCGGCGGCAAGGCACAGCAGGCCCACCGCGACTATCATCTTGGGTTTCAGACCGCAGAAGTGTCCGCGCAATTCCCGGCCCACGCCCATCTGCTGTCACCGGTCCTGACCCTGCAGGGCGGGATCGCCCATGTGGACGTTCCCGTTGACGCTGGCCCGACCAAGCTTCTGCCCTTTTCACAAACCTATGCGCCTGGCTATGCCGCGTGGCGCAAGGCCGAGTTCAGCGCCTATTTCGAGGCGCACCATGTCCAATTGCCGCTGCAAAAAGGCGATGCGCTGTTCTTCAATCCGGCGCTCTTTCATGCCGGGGGCGAGAACAAGACCAACGACATCCAACGCCTGGTCAATTTGGTGCAAGTCTCATCGCCCTTTGGCCGCGCCATGGAAAGCATGGATCGTATCGCCATGGCCAAAGCGCTCTACCCTGCTCTATTAAAAGCCAGCGCGAAGGGTGACATGACGCTCCCTGAACAAGGCGCGGCAATCGCCGCCTGCGCCGAGGGCTATGCTTTCCCCACCAATCTGGATACCGACCCACCCGCCGGCGGTCTGGCGCCGCTGACGCATGCCGACATTATGCGCAATTGCCTGCGTGACGGGGTCGATCCGGTCGGTTTTTCCACGGCGCTTGATGAGGCTGAATTCAAACGCCGCGCATGATGTCGAATTTGCGCGGCGCACAATCAAATTCGCTTGACCGCACTCAAAAATCGAACAAATATTCTATTAAAGCCAAAAACGGCCCATTCATTCCAAATGGACGGGCTGCGCTTGGCCAAAAAGATCTCCGCGTTAGGAGACTTCCGGTTGATCAGGGTGCCGCCGGACACCCGTTTGTGGAGGAAAAATCATGAAAAAACTCATTGCTGCATTTGCAGCGGGTATTGCACTGGCCGCAGCAATTGCCGCTCCGGCACAAGCCGAAGGTGAGCGCTACGTTCTGGTCAGCCACGCACCTGATTCTGATACCTGGTGGAACACGATCAAGAACGGCATCGCCTTGGCCGGTGAGCAAGTGGGCGCAGAAGTAGAGTACCGTAACCCACCTACCGGTGACATCGCCGATATGGCGCGCATCATCGAGCAGGCCGTGGCATCAAGCCCCGACGGCATCATCACGACACTGGCTGATTTTGACGTGCTCAAAGGCCCGATCTCCAACGCGGTTGACCAGGGCATCGACGTGATCATCATGAACACAGGCACGCCCGAGCAGGCCCGCGAAGTCGGCGCTCTGATGTATGTCGGCCAGCCGGAATATGACGCCGGATTTGCCGCTGGCCTGCGCGCCAAAGGCGAAGGTGTCACCAACTTCCTGTGCGTGAACCATGCGATCCAGCAGCCGACAGTCGGCGAACGCTGCCGTGGTTATGCAGACGGTCTTGGCATCGATCTTGGCGATTCCATGATGGATTCCGGCACCGACCCGGCGGAAATCAAGAATAAGGTTTTGGCCTATCTTTCAGCTAACCCGGATGTTGATGGTATCCTGACACTTGGCCCGGTTTCTGCCGATCCAACCATTGCTGCCCTTGAGGAAAACGGCATGGCCGGTGAAATCCACTTCGGCACATTCGACCTTGGCGAAGAAATCGTCAAAGCCATCAAGGGCGACATCATTAATTGGGGTATCGACCAGCAGCCATTCCTGCAGGCCTATATGCCGGTTGTGATCCTGGCCAATTGGGACCGCTACGGCGTTCTGCCGGGCAACAACATCAACTCCGGCCCCGGCTTCGTCACCAAAGACGCGCTGGCTAAAGTTGAGATGTTTGCCGGCGAATACCGCTAACGCACTTCTCCACGAGGGTGGCCCACGGGCCGCCCTATTTTATTTCTGCATCATTGCCATCGCGATTGTGGGAGGGTCCCATGGCTGACGCTGTTCAACTTGACGAACGAGTCAAAGAGATTTCGCCAATGCGGCGAGCGCTGATCCGGCCGGAACTTGGCGGGATCGTCGGCACCATTGCCGTGTTCGTTCTATTTGGCCTGTTTGCCTTTGATAGCGGCAT
>JBCCRB010000435.1:0-2609 GCA_039208465.1 Pseudomonadota bacterium | reverse complement strand
TCGGCCAAGTCGGTCAAAGCGCTGCGGGGGGTTCGGCCAATTTCGACGTCGAGCATCGGCAATTGGAAAAACCATCTGCCGCGGGTTGCCGGGCAAATCGCGCTGCATGGTGCCATAACGGATGAATTGATCGAATTTGGCTATGAGCCCGACCGGTCCTGGGAAGCGCTTTTGGACGGGGTCACGCCGGACCTGGCCGACAGCCATTTTAAGGAAACGGAGCGTTTTGCGGCGCTGCTCCGGCAATTGCGCGTGTTGCGGCGTGGCTATCCGCCCGCGGTGATCGGCTTTGTCTGCGACCGCTTGCGCATTCCGTTCGTTTGACGCCCAGGTGGTGGCGGGTGGCATCAGAGAAATTTTGGCTGGTCATACGCAAGCGTTGACCCTAATCGGATTTACGTCAGAGCGGGCTATGGCACCAAACCCACCTGCCTTGCTCAATGCGGAAAGAACGGAACGAAATTGAGCGGCTTCGATGAGCGCTGAAATCTTGGTGATCAATCTTGATCGCGCCGATGCAAGGCTGCGTTTTCAGGAAACGCAGATGGCGCGCCTGGGGCTGGCGTTCACGCGCATCAAGGCGATTGATGGCAGTGATATCAGCGATGATTTTTTCGAGCGCATGCGCGCCACCGGCACGCGGCTGGTCTTGCGCAATGAAATGGCGTGCATGCTCAGCCATGCCCTGTGCTGGCGGCGCAGCGCCGAAGGCGGTGTGCCGGTGATCGTGCTTGAGGACGACACGGTGCTGGACCCAAATTTCAAATCGATCGTTGAAGCGGTGAGCGGTGCGATCGATGACCCCAACACGATCGTCAATTTTGAATATCGCCGGGTGCAAAAGACATTGGGCAGAAAAATCACCGATGTTGCCGGCCCTTCGTTCGCGCTGCACCGGCTGGTTTCCAGCGGCGGTGGGGCGGCGGCCTATTATGTTGGCCCGCAGGCGGCGCGCGCCTTGCTCGCCATTGCCGAGCGCCGGATCATTATCGCGGATTCGCTCATCGACTTTCCGCTTCGTATCAAGCGGTTTCAAGTGACGCCGGCGCCGGCCGCGGCGCTTGATTCCCTTGATCGCGAAGTCAATTTCAATGTGGGCGCGTTTCAGTCGACCATCAGGCCGAGAATTGGCCGGCGCCGCCCGCCCAGCATGCAATCCTTTCGTGCCAATCCGCTGACCCGGCTTATAAGGCTGCAGGGAAACAGCCATCGCTGGCTGCGGACGCTGGCGCATCTTGGCGAACTGGATCGGACCAGTTTCAGCCTGAGCCCGGCGTTGAAAAACTATATCAAAGAGGGCGTGCCCGGCCTGTAACCCGGCTGGTGGCGGATCGGGGTTCGATGCGTTAAGCGGGGCACCCATGATGGAGGCGCAATTTTGCTCAAGGATGTGAAGGTGTTCGGCATCGGGTTTCACAAGACGGCGACGACGTCTTTGAGCCATGCGCTGCGTCATCTGGGCTATCAGGTGACCGGCCCGAACCATGTGAAAGACGCCGATATCGCCGAGACCTATCTGGCCAAGGCGCGGGCGATCTCGAAGGAATATGACGCGTTTCAGGACAATCCGTGGCCGCTGGTCTATAAAGAAATGGACCAGATGTGGCCGAACTCGAAATTCATTCTCACCGTGCGCGATCCCGACAAATGGCTCAAGTCGCAGCTTGGGCATTTTGCGCACCGCGTGACGCCGATGCGCAAGCTGATCTATGGCGACGCGCATGGCTGCCCGGCCGGCAATGAGGCGCGCTATGTGCAGGTGTTCAACGACCACAATGCTGCCGTGCGGTCTTATTTTGCGGGCCGCGAAGGTGATCTTCTGGAGATCGATTTGACGCAATCGCCGGACTGGGATGTGTTGTGCGATTTTTTGGGGGTCGAGGCGCCGTCGATCCCGTTTCCGCATCGCAATCCGGCCAGCCGCCGGCAATGGCGCAGCAAGCTATCGCCGAAAAAGCTCGGCAAACTCTACCGCAAAATCACCGGCCGCCCGGCCCGAAAATAAAGATCATGGCGGGTCGAGCACATCCAAAAGCTCATCAAATTCTGTCGCCTGTTTGTCGGGCAGTTTGAGCTGCGCCTGGTCGACGGGGAGCGGCGGGGCGCCCTCATGCGCATAGATGTGGAGCCGGCCGTTTCTGCCCGCATAGATGGTGTAGGCGAGTTTTTCGCCCGGGCCGCTGCGCCGCGCGGCCAAGCGGTAGTGCATAAAAAGCCCGATCAGCGCGAGCAGAAAACCCGGCGGCACAAGCAGCCAGAGCAATTGCATCCAATCGGGAAAGGATTGGTAGGTGTCGAACAAATCCTGCCAGAAACTGTAGTGGTCCATGTTTTTTGCCCCTTTATCAGTCTTCCCTGCGTGGCAGCACAAGCAAAGCGGCAACGCTTTGTGCCAGTGCGTGAACGCGCGCCCGCCGGAGGCGGGTAAGAAAAAAAGAAAAGGCCACCAGAGAAATCTCTGGCAGCCGGGGAGTTCGTAAGCCGTACTAGGACGACCGCATTGGCCTTTGGGCCGGAGCCTTGGACATGCGCCAATGCCTCCCCGACCATAGATCGAGGAGGCACCATTCTACGGCTGATGCCAGCCGCCTAGTAGGGGGATACGAAGC
>JBCCRB010000434.1:0-2630 GCA_039208465.1 Pseudomonadota bacterium | reverse complement strand
TCGCTCTTTCCGCAGCAGCCACGAGCACGATCATGTTCTTCCTGCACGAACGGCTGTGGTCACGTGTCCGTTGGGGTTTCAAGACAGCATCGCAAGCCGACACTACAAAAAGCTCTGCGGATCAACATCAATTGCCACCCGCACGCTCCCACGCGGATTAGGCGCCGATTGGATCATCGCGCTAAGATAGTTTTGTAGATTGGCGCGTTCACTTCCATGCACAAGCAGCCTGAACCGATGACGGCCGCGCACCATCGCCAAAGGCGCTTCAGCCGGCCCGAGGATTGAAATATCCGATGCAACAGGCGCCGCGCTTCTAAGGGCCTTGCCGTGCGCGGCAGCATCGGCTTTTTCATTTGCAGACACGATGACCGACGCCAGACGCCCGAAAGGTGGCATACGCCCACTCGCACGCTCGCTGATCTGCGCACCATAAAACGCATCAATATCGCCCGAGACGCACGCTTTCATCACCGGATGCTCCGGTTGAAATGTCTGAATCAGACCAAGCGATTTGCGCCCCGTGCGGCCCGCACGGCCTGTGACCTGATTGAGCAGCTGAAAGGTCCGTTCGGCAGCGCGCGGATCACCATTGGCCAATCCAAGATCGGCATCGACCACACCCACACACGTCATCAGCGGAAAATTATGACCTTTGGCGACCAATTGCGTCCCAATGACGATGTCCGCCTCGCCACGCGCGATCGCCTCCATTTCAAGCCGCAGCCGTTTGACGCCACCAATAATGTCGGAAGCCAGCAAGACAATTCGCGCATCGGGGAAATGGGCAAGCGTTTCCTCCGCGATCCGCTCGATCCCGGGGCCAACCGCCACCAGATGATCAAATGTCCCACAAGCAGGGCAAGCCTCAGGCACCGGTTCGTGATAGCCGCAATGATGGCATTGCAATTGACGGCGAAACCGGTGTTCAACCAGCCACGCCGAGCAATTACTGCATTCAAACCGGTGCCCGCAAACGCGGCATAAGGTCAGCGGCGCATAGCCACGTCGGTTCAGGAACAGCAGCGCCTGTTCCTTACGCTCCAGCGTTTGTTGCACTGCCTCAAGCAATGCCGGTGACAGGAAACCGCCGCGCGCGGGCGGCGATGTGCGCATGTCAATAGTTTTAACCTCAGGCAAGGCCGCCTCGGCATAACGCGTCGCCAACTGCAAATGCTTGTATTTGCCACTGACGGCATTGTGACGGGTTTCCACCGAAGGCGTGGCTGAAACCAGCAACGTTGGAAACCGCCCTATATGCGCACGCACGACCGCCATGTCGCGCGCATTATAATAGACCCGATCCTCCTGCTTGTAGGCCGCGTCGTGCTCTTCATCGACGATAATGAGCTGCAAATTCTGAAACGGCAGGAACAAGGCCGATCGCGCGCCTGCAACAACGCGGATACGGCCTTCCGCCACCTGGCGCCATGTCCGTTCACGCTGCTTCGGTGGCAGATCGGAATGCCAGGCGGCCGGTTCGGCCCCAAACCGGTCATGGAACCGTTCCATAAAGGATTGCGTCAAAGCGATTTCAGGCAGCAAAACGAGCACCTGCGACCCGGCATCTAGCGCCGCCGCAATTGCTTCAAAATAGACTTCGGTTTTGCCTGACCCCGTAACGCCCTCAAGCAGGGTCACCGAGAAATCGCCTGCACCGACAGTTTCCTTGAGCGCCTTGGCGACTTTGGCCTGATCCGCCGAAAGGTCGGGCACACCAAAGTCGGTTTTTGGCGTTGGCACAATGGACGGTGCTGCAATCGACACCGGATCGAAAAGACCCGCCGACACCAAACCATCAATCACTGACGGGGAGACACCGGCAGCATGCGCCAAGCCGAGCCGGGTCCAAACCATGCCCGGCGCTTCGCCAAGAAAATCTAGAACCGTGCGCCGCGCTTTCGTCATTCGCTCCGGTGCGCCTCCAGCATATCGCAAACCCGGCACGTCAGGTTCGGGCGCGAACGCAGTCGGCACGCGAAGCACCATACGGGCCACCATGCCCGGTGCCGAGAGCGTGTAACGCGCCACCCAGTCGATGAACTTTCGCGTTTCCGCCGTTACGGGTGGACATTCAAACACTTCGGTAATCTGCCGAACCTTACCCGGATCAATTTCATCACCGGCACGGTCATCGTCCCACACGATCCCTGGCACCTGACGTGAGCCCAACGGGACTTGGACGATCGACCCGGGAAAGACCGTCATATCCGCCGGCACTGCATAAGTGTAGGGCACCGGTGAAGGCACTGGCACCAGGACAGGGACGGTCTGAAGCGCGTCAGCAAAAAGCGAATCGGTGTTCATCTCAAGGGTGACCTTGCCGATTGATTGGTCTAAACGGAACCAAAATCCGACGCCTCAAATTACTCGCTTATCAGGATCTGATACCATGAAATTCTTCGTCGACACCGCCGACATAGCGGAAATCACCGAGCTCAATGACACCGGTCTTCTGGACGGTGTCACAACCAACCCGTCCCTGATCATGAAATCCGGTCGCGACATCAGGGAAGTCACAAAGGAGATTTGTGACCTGGTTGTGGGGCCGGTATCGGCTGAGGTCACGGCAACCGATTTTGACGGAATGATGCAGTAAGCCGATGTCCTTAAAAAAATCGCCGATAATG
>JBCCRB010000433.1:0-2633 GCA_039208465.1 Pseudomonadota bacterium | reverse complement strand
CCGTCAACATCGGCACGCCTGCCTTGGAGTAATCCTCATTCATGAACAGCGCCAACGCCCAGAAATGCGGCGGCGTCCACATGAAGATAATCGCAAACATCAGAACGCTTTCGACAGAAACGCCGCCCGTCGCGACTGCCCAGCCGATCATCGGAGGGAATGCTCCAGCTGCGCCACCGATGACGATGTTTTGCGTAGTCCAGCGCTTTAGCCACATCGTGTAGATGACGGCGTAAAAGAAAATGGTGAAGGCCAGAATGCCAGCGGCCACCCAATTCGACGCCAGTCCCAACATGACAACGGCAAGCGCTGAAAGCCAAAGCCCAATTGAGAGCGCCTCCCCTGCGGTGACCTTGCCTGCGGGAACCGGGCGCTCCGAGGTACGCTTCATCACGGCATCAATGTCGTGGTCGTACCACATGTTTAATGCGCCAGAGGCTCCACCGCCGAGCGCGATGAACAAGATCGCCACAAACGCCACGAACGGATGTACCTGAGAAGGGGCCACAAATAGGCCGACGGCCGCAGTGAACACGACCAGCGACATCACACGTGGTTTCAGCAGCGCAACGTAGTCGCCAAACTGCGCTTCATTTTCAAAGCTACCTATATTTTGGGTCGCATCGGTCATGTCACACTCCGAAAGGCGGGCAAGCTGCCCGCCCTCAAGGCTTTAGTTGGAAGCGACTTTGATCGCAGATGGCACCGGTTCGATGCCGGCATATTCAGCGCGCGCTGCGTCGAGCCAAGCGGCATACGCCTCCTCCGACACAACTTTCACTGTGATCGGCATATAAGCGTGGGCCTGCCCACATAGCTCGGAGCATTGACCGAAATAAACGCCCTCTTGCTCGGCCACAAACCAAAGCTCTGCCAGACGGCCTGGAACAGCGTCTTGCTTCACGCCAAAGGACGGGATGGTCCAGGAATGGATCACGTCAGCGGCCGTGATCTGCATGACGACAGTTTTGCCAACGGGAACAACGACGGCTGTGTCGGTCGCAAGCAAGAATTCTTCGTCGGAATAACCTGCTTCCTGCAGCTCGGCGCTGACATCTGGTGTCAGGCGGTTCTCGCCAGCACCAATCAGGAAGCTGTCGAAGCCAAAGCCTTCATCAACGTATTCATAGCCCCAATACCATTGGTAGCCGGTGACTTTGACGACGACGTCGCCTTCCGGAATGATTTGTTGTTTAAACAACACCGGCAGGGAAAATGCACCAATCACAACCAAAATCACGATCGGAACGATGGTCCATGCGACCTCAAGCACCGAGTTATGCGTAAATTTCGCGGGGTTCGGATTGCGTTTTTCAGCGAATGCATAAGCTGCGTAGGCCAGCAAAGCCGTCACAAACAGGGTGATAATCGTGATGATCACCAACACAAAAGTATCGAGCCAGACAATGTCGCGGGCAAGCTCGGTTGCGGAAGGCTGGAAGTTCACGCCATCTGGCACAGGCTTGCCGATGATTTCCAAATCGCCAAGTGGGGCGTCCAAGCTTGATTGCGCCCAAGCCGCGCTCGCCAAAAAGGCGGAGGCCAGAGCCGGCAAAACCTTAATAAGTCGCATATTTTGTTCCCGTAATTGGGGGCGTGCGTTCCCTACACGGAATCCCCCGTTGCGTCTGAACGTTTCAAAACCATATTAGAAGCTGCGGGGCAAGGCTCACCACGCCCTTCGCGCTACCATGCCGCAGGTATTTCGGCGACAAATTGAAAGAGAACGAGCTCATGAACGCCAAAATGGACGCCTTCACCCCGTTTGACACGATGCTAGACCAGGACAGAGCCTTGCAGATCGTGAAGTCGGCAACAGACGGCGCGGATGACGGGGAGTTGTTTTTGGAAAGGAAGCGCTCCGAAGTATTTGTCTTCGATGATGGCCGTCTCAAGACTGCAAGTTACGATGCATCCGAAGGATTCGGGCTGCGCGCCATCAAAGGTGAGACGGCTGGATATGCCCACTCTACCGAGATTTCCGAACACGCGTTGCTGCGCGCGTCTGAGACGACGCGCCTCGCTGTCGGCGCCGGCGGTGGCGCAATGGCACCTGCACCGGCGCATACCAATCAAAAACTGTACACGGATAAAAACCCGATGGCCGGGGCCACGTTTCCAGCCAAGGTCGACGTTCTGAAACAGATTGACGACTTCGCCCGCGGCCTTGATCCCCGCGTCGTACAGGTCTCGGCGTCCCTCGCCGCCTCCCATCAGCAAGTGGCGATCCTGCGCCCTGATGGCTCGCTTGTTGCCGATGACCGGCCGATGACGCGGATCAGCATCTCGGTCATTGCCGAGAAGGACGGCCGCCGCGAAAGCGGCTCTGCCGGTGGTGGCGGGCGCGACCTGCTGACGCCTTTGATGGACCCGTCGCATTGGGAAGGCCTGGTACGGGAAGCGTTGCGTATCGCGCTGGTCAATTTGGACGCAGAACCCGCCCCGGCTGGCGTGATGGATGTGGTGCTTGGCCCCGGCTGGCCCGGTATCTTGCTGCATGAGGCGATAGGGCATGGGCTGGAGGGCGATTTCAACCGCAAGAAGACTTCCGCCTTTGCCGGCCTCATGGGCCAGCAAATTGCGGCCAAAGGCGTCACTGTGCTTGATGATGGGACGATCCCCGACCGGCGCGG
>JBCCRB010000432.1:0-2634 GCA_039208465.1 Pseudomonadota bacterium | reverse complement strand
TCTCTGAGCGTCGTTTGGATCTCATCAAAACGTCATCCATCATCAAGAGTGAGAGCAAGGCCGATCGTCTTGGTGTGCCGCCAATTTCTCCAGATATGGGGACATCAGAGTTTGTGGTCGTGCTCGATCCGGGCCATGGCGGAATTGACAGTGGGGCCGTTGGGGTGTCCGGCGTCAAGGAGAAGGACATTGTCCTCGACTTTGCCAAGACGCTGCGCGCCGAACTGGAAAAATACAAGAATATCCGCGTTGAACTGACACGCGAAAATGATGTTTTCGTCCGGTTGCAGAACCGCGTTCAGTTCGCCCGCCAGCACAATGCCCAACTGTTTGTTTCGCTGCATGCCGACAGTGTGCGCCAGGACTTTGTGCGTGGCGCAACCGTCTACACGATCTCCGACAAGGCGTCCGATGATGTGGCAGCGGCGCTCGCTGCCAGCGAGAACGCGTCTGATTCGATTGCGGGCATTGAATATGATGGCGCCATCGCCGGCGTTGAGAGCATTTTGGTTGATCTGGCCCGGCGCGAAACGCTCGGGTTAAGCGTGCAATTTGCCCGCCTGACGATCAACCATTTGCGCCAGGCGACGCGGACGATCAAAAATCCGCACCGATATGCAGGGTTCAGGGTCTTGAAAGCGCCCGATGTACCATCAGTTTTGGTGGAACTTGGCTATCTGTCCAACGAATTGGATGAAAAACAATTGCGTGATCCGGACTGGCGTCAAAATGTGGCCTTGGAATTGGCCGAAGCAATAAGTGAATTTGGTCAGATGTCGGGCCGCCAGGTCGCGTTGAAACAGAGCGACGGCTAAAATCCGGCATTTGGACAAGATGGGTCCTTGTTTTTGCGCATTTTTTGCGCAGCACAGACGGGCTGAAAAGGGATACAAAACGCATCATGAGATGCGGTAGGAATATGAAATGATTCGGCTGCTTGGCTATTTCTTTGGCATAGGGATCGTCGGTTTTTTGATCGTGGCGGCGGCGACCGTCATTTACATCGGCGATCTTGCCGATGATTTGCCCGACTATGAGGTTCTGGAAAGCTACGAACCGCCGGTGACAACGCGCATCTATTCGGCCGACGGCCAGTTGATGGGCGAGTTTGCCCGCCAGCGGCGCCTGTTCCTGCCGATCCAGGCCGTGCCGGATCGGGTCAAGGCAGCTTTCCTGTCCGCGGAAGACAAGAACTTCTACCGCCACCAGGGCGTTGACTTCCTGGCGCTGGCGCGCGCGATGGTCACAAACGTCCAGAATATCCGCAACAATCGCCGCCTGGTCGGTGCCTCCACCATCACTCAGCAGGTGGCGAAGAACTTTCTGCTGACCAACGACCGGACGATCGACCGGAAGATCAAGGAGGCCGTGCTCGCCTTCCGCATCGAGCAGGCTTATTCCAAAGACCGCATTCTTGAGCTGTACCTGAATGAGATCTTCTTCGGCGCTGGCGCCTACGGCATTGCCGGTGCGGCGCTGACCTATTTCGGCAAATCCGTCAACGAATTGGAACTGCACGAGGCAGCCTATCTGGCGGCCTTGCCGAAAGCGCCATCCAACTATCATCCCTTCGACGATGTTGAGGCGGCAACCGACCGACGAAACTGGATCCTCGGCCGGATGCTGGAAAACGGCTATATCACTGCCGAGGAAGCCCGCCTTGCCGAAGAAAAGCCCATCGGTGCGAACTTCAGACGCTCAGGCGATTTCGTCTTCGCCTCTGAATATTTCACCGAGGAAGTGCGCAAGGAAGTAATCGACCGGTACGGCAATGGCGCCCTTTATGAGGGCGGCCTATCCGTGCGCACGACCCTCGACCCTGGCTTGCAGGATAAGGCCCGCGTCGCACTGCAGGACGGGCTAACCCAGTTTGACCGCTCCTGGGGTTGGCGTGGCGCGCCAGAAAACATCGCCATCGACGGTGATTGGGGCATTGCGCTTTCGGAGGTCCAGCGTATGCGGGACGTGCCGGATTGGGATATTGCCGTTGTGCTTTCGGTTGACCAAAGCGGCGCGAACATCGGCCTGCAACCAGAGCGTCTTGTCGACGGTATTTCGGCGGAGCGCCAGTCCGGCTTTATTCCGGCTGACGATTTTGAGTGGGCGTACCGTTTGCGCACCGAAGATGGGGCCAGCCAGGCCGGGTCAATTGGTGACGTGCTACGGCCCGGCGACGTGATCCACGTCGAGGCCAATGGAGATGGCGGCCAGTACTCTTTGCGCCAGGTGCCCGCGGTTTCCGGCGCGCTGGTAGCGATGGATCCGCGCACCGGCCGCGTTTTGGCCATGGCGGGCGGTTTCTCCTTTTATCAGAGCCAGTTCAATCGCGCGACGCAGGCAAGACGCCAGCCTGGCTCGTCCTTCAAGCCGTTTGTCTACGCCGCAGCGCTCGACAATGGGTACACCCCGGCCTCTGTGGTGCTCGATGCGCCAATCAGCATCATTTCCGGCGGCGAAGTCTGGGAGCCGAAAAACTATGGCGGTGGCGACGGGGCCGGCCCTTCCACCTTGCGCCAGGGCATTGAGAAGTCACGGAACCTAATGACGGTCCGCTTGGCGAAAGACATGGGCATGCAGCTGGTTGCCGATTATGCCGAGCAGTTCGGCATCTATGAAGATTTGTCACCAGTCCTG
>JBCCRB010000431.1:0-2639 GCA_039208465.1 Pseudomonadota bacterium | reverse complement strand
TTTTGCTCGGGCTATGCGGCGGCGATCGCCTTTGGCGGCACGTTCGTCCGAGCCGGTTTTTGGGTCGGCACGGCCCGTGTCATCTATCGCGTTTGGCAGATCTATGCCGCCCATATCGCAATGTTTTTCTTCATCGCCGCGATCGCTGTGATCGCGACGCGGGTAACCGACGGTTTCAACTATATCGCCCGGCTCAATCTCAATCGGTTCTTTTCGCTGACAGCCGATGCGATGGTCGGCATGTTCACCCTGACTTATGTGCCGAACTATTTCGACATTTTGCCGATGTATATCGTTGCGCTGGTGCTCATCCCGCCGCTGATGCTCATCGCCAAGTTCAGCCCGCCCTTTGCGTTAGCCACCAGTGTTGCGATCTATGTCGCCAGTTGGGTCTACGATTTCAATCTGCCCGCCGAGCCCTGGTCCGAGCGCGGCTGGTTCTTTAACCCGTTTTGCTGGCAGCTGCTGTTCTTCACCGGCTATGGATTGTCGATTGGCTGGATCAAGGCTCCGCCGGCCCGGATCGACCTGATCGCTCTGGCCCTACTGATCGTTGTCTTCGCACTAGTGACGTCCTATCGACCGATTTGGCGCGGTGTCGAAGACTTAGAAGCGATCCGTGACGTCATTGGCCCCTATCGCCGGAAAACGTTCTTCGGACCCCTGCGGTGGATCCACATCCTTGCGCTGGCTTATTTGGCGAGCGTCATCTTCGCCAACCGCCAGCATCTTCTGACCACACGCTGGACGGCCCCCATCGTCAAGGTTGGCCAACAGGCCCTGCCGGCCTTCCTATTCAGTATGGGGGCATCCTACGTCGCCGGGATCACGCTGGACCAAATCGGCCGCAATAACGGGACGATCGCCGCGGTCAATTTGACCGGGCTGTTGATGATCATCGTCCTGGCCTATGTGACGGCCTGGTACAAATCGGAACCCTGGCGATCAAACCGGCCGGCGGCACAAGCGGCCTGAGGTCGCCGGCGCACCGGTCTGTTGCACCAGGTTGACGAGGTGTTTTTGTCGGGGCGCCTATTGAGTGGCTTGGGCAGCGATGGTCGCGAAAATTTCGTCGAGCTCCGTTGCCATTGCATCAAGCTCGTCACCACCTTCATAGGGGGCAAAAACCGCGCTGGGCTGGCGATAGGTCAAGCGCGAGGTGCCATCGGGCATTTCCGTTAGATAGAAGATCAACGGCGCTTCAAGGCCGGCCGGTACGCTGGAATTCAGCATCCGAACCGCGAAATCATTGCGATAGACCCCGAAGACACCGTTGCCGGGAATGTCGATGCCGCGGCCTGCGGCACCGCGGCTAGCGCTCGCCTTGTAGAGCAACAGCATCTTGGCTTCTTTGACAGCGGCTTCAAGGTTCGACCAAAGCGTGTCGAAGTCATGGGCGCTTTCGATCTCGACCACGCCTTCGTATGGATAATCCCCTTCGGCCGATGCGTGCTGGGCCGGTACCAGAAAGGCGACTGCCATGAATATGATGGCAGCTAAGCGCGGACGAAACATGTCAGAAAAGAGCATCTATGAGCCCTCCGGTGCAAAAAACGGGTCTGGTGGTGTGGTCAGGTGATTAAGCGATTGCCGAGGCGGTAACGCCTTCCCCTCGGTGCATGGGCCCCTCAATAGCGGCTAGGCGCCGTCTTGCCCAATTGTTTGTTGGCCGACGCCCCAGTCTTTCATGAAGCAGGCCCTGGGCCGCTGCCCGGTTGCCGGACCTCAAGGCCGCTTCAATCAACATTTGCTCAAAAACATCCCGCTGGGCATGGCTGCCGCCAATGGCCGCCAGGCGTGCGCGAACCATCGAGAGTGCTTCGTGGGATCCTGCATAGTCCCCTGACGCGAAGGCCGCGATACCCGCCATCAAGGGGCCGGAGAAGGCCCGCATCATGCTCGGCCCGTGTCCATCGCCCTTTCCAGCCTCGCTTACCGCCGTCATCATATCGCCAACAGCGCGCCGACGCTCGGCATTGGCCAGCGCCATCACGTAATGCGCGTCGGCAAACGCCAGCGTGTGATCGTCGACATGGCTGACGGACATGTCGGCCAGCTCTTCCCAGCGGTTGCCGACATCAACCTTCTCAAACTCAAGCCGCATGAGAAGCGATGCGGCGTTGGCAATGTCGCGAAAATCATCTGTCCGGTCCGCGCGGATGCCGTTGTCGTAGAGATCCAACGCCTGGTCGATCTGGCCCAGCTCGAGATGGAATAGCGCGCGGTGCCAAAAAACGTGGAACGCAAAGTTGTTGAGGCGCGACAAACGGTCATCAAATGCCTTGAGCCAGACAACGCCTTCGCTGGCCCGGCCTTGCATTTCCATAACGTGCGCAACTGCGTGCCAGCCCCAAGCATCATCCGGCGCGATGGTCACGCCCCGCCGACCCTTGATCTCCGCATTACGATAGTCACCGGTTTCTTCCAGAGAGAAGCCGTAACAGCCCAGGATATAGCCACAATCCGGCGTCGCCTCTTCCCAGGCAGGGATAACCGCTTCCATGCTCGACCGCATGCCGGCACTGTTGCCGGACATGAACTTGAGCATGTGGTCGAGCTTTACGGCGAGCGCGTCGAGCGGCTCGCGTTCAATATGGCGGCTTAAACGGTCCGCAGCGGCGATCGGTTTATCGTCCAAC
>JBCCRB010000430.1:0-2649 GCA_039208465.1 Pseudomonadota bacterium | reverse complement strand
TCGCGGTTGACCCGTTGGAGCAGTCCGGCACCCATGCCAAACGCCAAATTCTCCGCCGACCAGCCGCGTTCCTCCAGCGTGTCGAGCAGAATGCGGATGGTTTTCGGCGTGATCCCGTCGCCTTGGATGACCCGTACACACGGTGCCAAAACCTTGAAGCCTTTTGAATTGACCGAATAGCCGAAAATCTCGCCCAGCATTTCAACGGTATCGATCGGCACCCGCGTCGCGTCACCACTATCCGGGCGCACAACCAGCGTGCCGCCAAATGTCTCCACCTTTTCTTTCAGCGTTTCGCCCCAGATCGTGCGCACCGCTCGGAAGAGATCATAAGAATCCGAGACAACCGCCACCAATTTGCCTTCGCCGCCAAACTGGTCGAGCATGTTTTCATAGGCGTCCGCTTCGCGCGCCTCCCCCCAAGAAGTCATGGTGGAGTGTTCGGCAGCCGGGATTGAAAAACCAGCCATTTCCTCGCCATAATAGCGCTTGGCATAAACAAGGCCGGATACCGTGTCCGTGCCCATGAAATTGACCAGATGTGCCGCGCCGCCAATGCCCGCCTGCTCAAAACTGGTCGCACCGCGCGCGCCAAAATCATGCAGACGAAACGGCAAGACGCCTGCCGGATCATCGCAGGTGCGTTCAAGCGAAGCGGCAATCATCTGCCGCACATGCCAGGAGACGGTGGCAACGGTGGAAGGATACCAAACGGCGCGTAAGAGCGACGTTTCGATGAACGTCGGCAGCCAGTAAAAATCGGGATCTGTGTTTCGCACCTGGACCATCGGCGTGCCCACCGGCACCACCGATCCTTCCGGCAACGCTTCGATCATCAGCGGCAGATAACCATCATGGCGATCGATCAAAGTCTCCCAGGCCGACCGGTTGAACGGCAGACCATGCGCGGTGACCATCGCGTCGGCCTCGTCCACATTGTCGCGGGTCACCGGCTTTGAAAGATATTCTTTGAGGAACATCTGCAGGCCGAAAAACACAACCTGCGCATAATCGCCGCCACGGCGCGGCTCGATATAAGCCGACACCGCCGCCGTCTCCGGCGGATACTGCGCAAAGTGGGAATATTTATAGGAATCAGTGTTGAGGATCAGGTTCATGGTCATTTGTCCCAAGGGCAAGTCGGGAACATAGCCAAACTATTCGCCACGTCGACTACCAAGGCACGACTTCCACCTCCGGCCAGTTCTTTTTTGCCCGCAATCCCTTTTCCTCATGTGTCTCTTTGTTGACCATGGCCCGGTTTGGCGTGATGCGAAAACTGAAAAGATCATTCAGTCCGAACGGTGAGATGATGGTCAGCCTGTCGTCCGGCATCAGCCGTAAGCCAACCGCATGGGTTTTTGAAGCAAACCGCGAAAGCGGCTGACTGCTGTTTTCATAAACCGGGCAGTCTCGACCAAATCGCTGGCGGTACCATAAATGAACCCGCGCCTGGTTGCGGATTTCGACCGGGATCGGCAGTGCCGCAAAGGCTTCCGCGCCACGCTGGATCACCGTATCTTCGGCGTCATAAGACAGATCGCGAGCGTCAAAATAGAAAAGATCAATGTCTTTGATGCCGTGCCCGGAAGGCCGGTTGATCAGATGGTTCCAAACGCTGTTGTAGATGGCGCCGGATACGATCAGCCAGTCAGGCAAATCCAAATCGCGCGCAATTTCTAGCGCGCCCCACACAAGTGGATCGGCGCACACAATGTGCTCAAGCGCATCGCGTTGCGCATTGGGGGCAAGGCCGGAAAATCGAAGATGGTCCATCGCCCTATTGGACCCGATTCGATCAGTTCAGGTAAGGTTAGGTGCCGCGCTTATCCGCGCAGCACGCCACCCACTTTCTCGCCTGCTTTGACCACAGCCGCCTGCAATGCCTCCAGATCATCATCGGTCAAGGTCCGCTCGGTCGGCTGCAGCTCAACTTCCAGCGCGATGGATTTTTTATCCGCGCCCAGCGACGGCCCTTCAAACAGATCGAACACATTAACCGCCCGGATCAGCTTCTTGTCGGCACCGGCCACCGCCCGCACCAATTGCTGCGCCGGCAAAGATTTGTCGACGACAAAGGCAAAGTCGCGCGTCACCGCTTGGAACGGCGACAGGTCCAGCCGTGGCTTGGTGCGCGTTGCCTTGCGCTTCGGCTCGGCGATCGCATCGATGTAAACCTCAAAACCGCAGATCGGCCCCTTCACATCCAGCGCATCAAGCGTGCGCGGATGAAACTCGCCAAAATGGCCGAGCACATTCTTTGGCCCGAGCTTGATCACGCCGGAACGACCTGGATGATACCAATCAGGCGCGCTTGCTTCGACTTGCAGATTACCAACCGGCGCGCCGGCCGCCTCAAGCGCCGCAAACGCATCGGCCTTGGCGTCATAGACGCCAACGCTTGCCGCGTTGCCTGACCAGTGCCGGCCAGACCCGTCAAGGCCTGCCGTGCCGCGGCGGATGCCGCTCGCCACACGCCGCTGGCCGTCCGGCTGATCATTTTTATAAATGCCCGACACCTCAAACAGCGCCACATCGCCATAGCCGAAATTGGCATTGCGCTGTGCCGCGACCATGAGACCGGGCAAAAGGGACGGGCGCATATCCGACATGTCGGCGGCAATCGGGTTTTCCAGTTTCAGCTCTTCC
>JBCCRB010000429.1:0-2657 GCA_039208465.1 Pseudomonadota bacterium | reverse complement strand
ATCGAAATAGCGGCGCAAATGCTTCATGATCGAAGCAGAGAGCTTCTCCTCATCGCTGCCTCCGGTAAGGGGCTCAATTGCCGGCTGATTGCCAAGAACCAGTTCCACTTCGCTCCGACCAATGCGCTCCTCACCGCCAATAAGGGACAAGCGACGCACCACATTTTCCAACTGACGGACATTGCCCGGCCAAGAATAAGCGCGGATCAGTTCCATAGCGCCGTCGTCAAACTGACGTACCGGCAATCCATCACGTTCGGCGCGGGCGGCAAAATGCTCGGTCAGAAGCACGATGTCCTCCACGCGTTCCCGCAAGCTTGGAACATTCAACGTCACCCCTGACAGCCGGTAAAACAGGTCTTGGCGAAACTTCCCGCTGTCGAGACGGGCCGCCAGATCCGCCTGGCTGGTTGCCATAACGCGCGGGCCATTGTCCCCAAAGCTGTCGAGCATCCGAACGATGCGCGCTTGCGCTTCTTCCTGCAGATCGGCGACCTCGTCAAAAAGCAGTGTGCCATTGCGCACTTTGCTGATCAGTGCCGCGGGGCCCTCCATGGCCTCGAGGTCGGCACCGGTCGCGACGACGAACGGCAAACCACGGCGATCAGAAAGATCATGCACAGTGCGTGCGATAAGCGACTTGCCGGTGCCGCTTTCGCCCGTGATCAGAACCGGCAGATCCGCATTCATCACTCGTGCGATCAAGCGGTAAAGCGTTTGCATTACAGGTGTGCGCCCCACCAGCGGCAAGTCATCCGTACCCATATCAGGTGCTTCAGCCTGAGGCGGTGACGGCGCTCGGCGTTTCACATCCAGGGCACGACCCGCACGCTTCATCAGGTCCGGCAGGTCAAACGGCTTTGGCAGATAATCATACGCATCCGCTTCCGTCGCTTGAATGGCTGTCATGATCGTGTTCTGCGCCGAGATGACAATTACTGGAAGACCCGGTCGTAACTCATTGATTTTAGGCAATTGCTCAAGGCCATTTCCATCCGGCATCATGACATCCGAGATCACCAAGTCGCCCTTCCCCTCGTCAACCCAGCGCATAAGTGTCACAAGCGAAGACGTTGCGTGAACCTTGCAGCCGGCACGCGTCAGCGCCTGGGTCAAAACTGTCCGAATTGTACGATCATCATCAGCAACAAGTATGGTGCCATCCATGGGTCAAATCCTCTCTGATGTCTCCATCTGCTCTTTCGAAGCAACGGGAAGCGATATGCGAAAAACGGTACGGCCGGGCACGCTGTCGACGGTGATCCAGCCATCATGCTCGGAGATAATCTTGGACACGAGTGCAAGGCCAAGACCGGTGCCGTTCTCTCTGCCAGAAACAAAAGGTTCAAAGATGTTGGTCGAAATCTCAGGCGGCAGGCCAGGTCCATCATCTATAATCTCGACGCAAAGCGGCACTTTGGACGAGCCATCCTTCTTTCTCAGCCGGATGGACATGTCATAGAATGTCCGAAGCCGGATGACGCCTTGCGCTCCGTCCGCCGCCTCGGCGGCGTTCTTGAGAAGGTTCAAGAAGACCTGAAGCATCTGATCGCTGTCGACAAAGGTCGGCGGCAACGAAGGGTCGTATTCCTCTTCCACCCGCATGTGAGCGGCATATCCAACCGAAGCAGATTTCCGGGCCCGGTCCAGTAGGTCGTGAATGTTGACAGGCTTCCTCTGTGGCGGGCGCAAGTTTCCGAACTGCTCCACTTGCTCAAGAAGTTTCACGATCCTGCGGCTTTCAGACACGATAAGGTCTGTCAGCTCCAGGTCTTCCTTGCTCAGGTTCATCGACAAAAGCTGTGCAGCGCCTGTGATGCCAGCCAGCGGGTTCTTGATCTCGTGCGCCAACATCTCGGCCATGCCAATCGCGGACTTTGCCGCCGATTTGACGGACATCGATTGTCCGAGGCGATCTGCCAGGACACGCGGCTCCACCAGTAGAAGAACATGACCGGGCTGATTGGCCATGGGCGCGAGTTGAACGATGGTGTTCACCGGTGTTTTATTGCCGCTGCCCACATCGACGCCGTTCATCACAAGAGACGACTGATCGACCCTTGCGCGGTGCATGGTGTCGTCAATCGGCGCATCGATCGCGAGAACGTCGAAAGCCGGCGCACCACGCACCACCTTGGAGGAAGTGTTCAGGAAGCTCTCAGCCGCCGGATTGATGTCGACGATCTCATCATCGGGCCCGATCAAAAAGGCCGGGATCGGCAAAGAAAGCCAAAGATCGTTTGCCCAATCCTTCATGCGGCCAGCGCCCGCGGCGTCAGCGCCTCGCCGAGCCCTGCCCGAACCTCGGAAGAACTGCCGGTAAGAAGCTTTTTGCGCAATGAAGTGGGCGTCTCTGCACGGTCCATGTACCAGCCAAGATGTTTCCGGATGACGCGCGCGCCTAGGCTTTCGCCATAAAAGGAGAGAGCCGCGTCATAGTGGTCGCGGACCATCGCGATGAAATCAGCGCCCTCAGGCACCTTTGGGGCAACATCAAAGCCCAAACCATGGGCAATCTCAGCCAGTCGCCACGGTGCACCTTGAATGCCGCGCCCAATCATAACGCCATCCGCCCCACTGAGCCGCATCGCCTCGCGCGCATCGCTGATCGTACAAATGTCGCCGTTCGCGATCACAGGCACCGAGACTGCGTCTTT
>JBCCRB010000428.1:0-2665 GCA_039208465.1 Pseudomonadota bacterium | reverse complement strand
CGACATCACCCGCAACATCTCCGCCGGAAGCGAAAATTCCGCGCCACCCTGATCGACAAAAGTCAGCACGGTGCGGTCTTTTGAAACGCGCAATGTTTCGGGGGCTTTCGTCATGGTTCCGAGGTAATAAACGACGCATTGCAAATCCAGCCCTTTCGGGCCAAATTCGCCGCGCCATGCCGATGATCGACCCCTTTGGACGTCATATTTCCTATCTGCGCGTGTCGGTCACCGACCGCTGCGATTTCCGCTGCACCTATTGCATGTCGGAGCACATGACATTTCTGCCCAAGCGCGATTTGCTCACGCTGGAAGAGCTGGATCGCCTGTGCAGCGTATTCATCGACAAAGGTGTCCGACGTCTGCGCCTGACCGGCGGCGAACCCTTGGTGCGCCGCAACATTATGCAGCTCGTCAAATCCTTGTCGCGCCATCTAAAGTCCGGTGCGCTCGATGAATTAACGCTCACCACGAACGGTTCGCAACTCGCCAAGTTCGCCGACCAGCTGGCCGGCCATGGCGTCAAGCGGATCAATGTCTCTCTCGACACGCTGGATGCCGACAAATTTCGGCAAGTCACACGCTGGGGCGATTTGAGCCGCGTCCTTGAAGGTATCGAGGCGGCGCAAAAGGCTGGCATTCGCGTGAAGATCAACGCGGTGGCGCTCAACCACACAAACCGAGATGAAATCGCCGACATGCTGCGCTGGGCGCATGGCCGGGACATGGATTTCACGCTGATCGAAACCATGCCCATGGGCGATATCGACGGCGACCGGACCGACCAATATCTGCCGCTCGACACGGTGCGCCAGGAGCTCGAAGAGCATTTCACCCTGACCCCGCTCGATTACAAAACCGGCGGCCCGGCGCGCTATGTTGCGGTCCGTGAGACCGGCGGCCGGCTGGGCTTCATCACCCCCATGACGCACAATTTCTGCGAATCCTGCAACCGTGTCCGGGTTACCTGCACCGGCACGCTTTATATGTGCCTCGGCCAAAATGATGCGGCCGATTTACGCGACCTGCTGCGCCAGTCAGAAAGCAACGAGCCCCTTTCGGTGGGCATAGATGCTGCCATCGCACGCAAACCAAAGGGTCATGACTTCATCATTGACCGCGACCGCAAAGCACCCGCCGTCGCACGCCATATGAGCGTTACCGGCGGATGACATCCGTCGCCGTCATCGGCGCCGGTATTGCGGGCCTTTCCACCGCCTGGGCCCTGACCAAACGCAACATCCCCGTCACGCTTTATGAGCAGGCAGCCACTATCCCCAATCCGCTGTCGGCCTCGGGCGATGAGCACCGGATCATCCGGCGCGCCTATGGCCATCAATCCGGCTATGCCAAACGCATCGATGAAGCCTATGCGGCATGGGAATCAATGTTTGAAGACATTGGCGCAAGCCATCTGATTTCAAATGGTTTTTTGATCATCAGCAGGGAGCCGGGCGACGAGGCCGAACAATATCGCGACGGCCTGTTGGCGGGCGGCTATCCGCTCAACCTGATGAACGCGGACGAAGCAGCCGCGCGCTATGCGTTCCTGCAGGAAGGCACGTTTCGGTATGCCGGCTTTGGACCCGAAGGCGGCGCCCTCATGTGCCAGCGCATCGCCACTGACCTTCTCGCCTGGCTTGAAAAACATGGTGTTGAAATTCAAACCGGCTGCCAGGTAACCGGGCTTGATGCGGATACCGGCTCGGTCTGTGTGGACGGCAAGCCAAGAGTAATCCATCAGCAGATCATTGTGACCGCCGGCGCTTGGGTTCTCAAGCTGATGCCGGAACTGGCGCAATCACTCACCACTTACCGCACTGCCGTCTGTTATCTGACACCGCCTGACGATCTAAAGACCGCTTGGCACGATGCACCGGTCATCCTTGATGTGGGCGGTCAAAGCGACGGCTATGCGATCCCGCCACTTTTCGGGTCCGGCCTGAAGCTGGGCAGCGGCCGGCATAAAGTCGCATCACCACCTGACGCGGATCGCGAACCGGGCGCAAGTGAACATCACGCCATCATGCGCTGGTTTGCACCGCCACTGGCCCGCCTTGAAGAATATCACCACGAAAAGACCGTCACCTGCGCCTACACTTTTACCAGCGATGAGCGCTTCTATGCCGCAAATACCGGCAAAATCACCACTATTTCTGCCTGTTCCGGTCACGGATACAAATTTGGCGCGGCCATCGGCGAACGCATTGCGCAGGCCGTCATCACGTCAAACACAGCGCAATTGAAACAATGGCTGGCGGCGCGCGACTGAAACCGCTATCGCGCGCTCATGAGCACCAACCTGCCCCCATCCGGTCACCTTCAGTCAAATGCAACAGCCATCATCTTCATGGTTGCCTCCATGGGGTTGTTTGCGGTGGAAGATGCGCTGATCAAGCTGGCCGGCCAAACCTTGGGGATCGGCCAGTGCCTCGTCATCCTGTGCACGATCGGCGTGATCGGCTTTTCATCCATTGCGTTGCGGCTCGGCGATAGCCCTTGGCCAAAAGCGTGGCGCAATCATTGGGTGCTCATCCGCACCGCGGGTGAGGTCTTTGGCTCCCTGTTTTTCGTCTCGGCCATCGTGCTCGCGCCGCTCTCGATCGCCTCCGCCATCCTTCAGGCAACACCATTGGCCGTGACACTTGGCGCAGCGATTTTTCTG
>JBCCRB010000427.1:0-2667 GCA_039208465.1 Pseudomonadota bacterium | reverse complement strand
GTTGAGCATTGCGATTTCGATGGTTTTGGCTTCTTCCATCGCGATGGATGGGACGCCGGTCGCGACTGCGGCAGCTGTGCCTACAGATGTTACGACAAACGTACGGCGGGTAATGTTGCTCATGGTTCTCCTCACAGCATTTCCGAGAATTTCTAGACTGACCGTCATGTAGCCATTGTTTGGTGTGCGTCAACCAAAATGGCCGGTTTCTACTGCTTTCGTCTTATCACATATTTTTTAGATTAACGCTCAGGCGACCTGTCTTGCCAGGGCGCATTGGCTCCACAGATCGCACAAGGAACTGGCCAGATGCTCGATATCGGCCTTGGTGTGGAACGGGGTTGGCGTGATCCTGAGGCGCTCAGTGCCCACCGGCACCGTCGGATAGTTGATCGGCTGCACATAGATCCCGTAAGTGTCGAGCAGGATATCGGAGATCCATTTGCATTTGCCCGCATTGCCCACCATCACCGGCACGATATGGCTCGGATTGTCCATGTGCGGGATGCCGCGCGCTTCAAGGGCTTGGCGCACCTGCGCCACCGCTGCCTGATGCTGTTTGCGCTTCAGCTGGTCTTCTTTCAGATGCGCGATCGAGGCGGCCGCACCGGCCGCCAGCGCCGGCGGCAAGGCTGTCGTAAAGATAAAGCCGGAAGCAAACGAGCGGACAAAATCGATCAAGTTCTTAGACCCGGTGATGTAGCCGCCCATGCAGCCAAACGCCTTGCCCAGCGTGCCTTCGATCACATCGAGCCGGTCCATCAGCCCTTCGCGCTCGCACACACCGCCGCCGCGTGCGCCATACATGCCCACCGCATGCACTTCATCGATATATTTCAGGGCGCCAAACTTGTCCGCCACATCGCAGATCTCGGCGATCGGCGCGATGTCGCCATCCATCGAATAGACGCTCTCAAAGGCCACCAATTTGGGCGCGGCCGGATCATCGGCGGCCATTAATTCTTCCAAATGCGCATAATCATTGTGCCGGAAAATCCGCTTTTCGCAGCGTGAATGGCGGATGCCTTCGATCATCGAGGCATGGTTGAGCGCATCGGTGTAACAGATGATGCCGGGGATCTTGGCCAGAAGCGTGCCGAGCGCGGCCCAGTTGGACACATAGCCCGAGGTAAAGATCAGCGCGCCTTCCTTGCCATGCAGATCGGCCAGTTCGCGCTCCAACAAAACATGATCATGGTTGGTGCCCGAGATATTGCGTGTGCCGCCCGCCCCGGTGCCGGACCGTTCGATCGCATCATGCATCGCCGCAACCACTTTGGGATGCTGGCCCATGCCGAGATAATCGTTCGAACACCAGACGGTCACCTCATGGGTTGAGCCATCCTCGCGGTAGCGCTGGGCACGCGGAAACGATCCGCGCTGGCGCTCAAGCTCAGCAAAAACACGATAGTTACCCGCCTCGTGCAAACCCGAAAGGGCTTTTTCAAACCGATCTTCAAAACACATCAACTTACCCTCGCTCATGATCCGACCTCAGCGAACTTCACCAAGCCCGCTGCCTTCCCTTCTTGTTTTTTTTTCAAATGTGCGGGCACGACGGCGCCGCTGTTATTTTTGGTGCCCACTGCCCACCACCAAAGCGCCGCATCGCGCACCGGCAGGACGAGGAACAGATGCTCCAAGAGCGCTAGCGCCGAAAAGCTCGCTAGCAGCGTCCAGATGATGGCTTCCGCGCCACTGGATTGGGCGGCAAAGAATACAAAACCGGTCATCAGCGCGGTGATAAGCGCAATCGAGACAATGAAAATCGAATGTGTCCGGTCCGTGCGGAAATAGCTCGTCAGATAGGCAAGCCGCGCCGGCAAAATCTCGCTGACCGCATTGGGCGCACCGAAGAATACGTTCAACTTCGTCGACAGACGCATCACCCACATCAGGCTATAGATCAGCCATCCGGTTGGGTTGGCACTGCCTGCAAAAGCAACCACCAGCAAAAGTCCGGTCGCGAACAGTGCTAATTCATGATCGCGGATCGCAAGGAACGCCTGGCGAAACCGTGTCCCGGCTTCAACCGAAGCGCTGAGGCCCATGCGCCGTGGACCAACGATTTTGCCGGTCAGGAATGTCACCTCATGCCAAGCCCAAAGCGCCAGCGCGCCAAAGAAACCAAGATAGATCCCGGTCGGCGTGACCATATCGCGTGAGAACCAGATGGCGATCAGGCCGCCAAGTGCCGTCACGCTGGAAAGCGCCAGGGCAAGCTGATGTCCGCCCGTACGGCGCACAATCATGATCACCAGCCCGGTGGAAATCCACCAGGCCGCAATGGCAATCAAAACTGCGCTGACGACCATCATCGTGCCATCACCAAACCGGATGCAGCCGGCTTGTCGCCGGGATGTCGTTGGATTGCGCAGGCACCATGTAGATGCGGGCAAAGTTTACGACAGCGCGCGCGCCATGCCAGGCTTTCGCCAGATTGCCGGCGATACCGCCGCGTTGGTTTGCCGCCTCTATCGCGTCGTTGATCTTCACCATGCGTTTAAAGCCGGCAACCAAAGCCGGATGATCAAGATCCAGCGTGATCGGGAACACCTGCTTGGAAATCTCGCTCGTCAGGTGGAAGACTTTCCAATCATACTCTTCGATATCAACACCCAATGCCTCGTGGAAAGCCGGGCGTTGGTGATCGCGCACATGCATCGT
>JBCCRB010000426.1:0-2671 GCA_039208465.1 Pseudomonadota bacterium | reverse complement strand
GCTGGTAGCCCCAGAAGACAAACCAGGCCAGATCACCGCCCCAAAGCCGTGCGCGGCAGGTCCGTTGTACAATGTAAAGCGAGGCGGTGATGAGGGCAGTACCGCCAAACGCAAAAATCACCGCCGAGGTGTGCAACGGTCGAATGCGTCCGAAATTGAACCATGGCTGTATGTTTAAGTCTGGCCAGGCAAGCTGTGCCGCTGCGACAACGCCAACCAGAAACCCGACCACACCCCAGAATGTAGCGGCGATGATCCCATACCGGATCACACCATCCATATACTGGCTCTGGTCGTGTTTAACTTCGTTGGCGGGAACAGGCGCAACATTATACATGCGCAACATCACGATCGTCGCAATCCCGAGCACGAGTGCCAGGACGGACATGTGTTGCGCAAACAGAGAGTCCTGTGCCAGCGCAGCAGCGACGACGGCTCCCAATGTGCCTATTCCGGTAGATATGAAGGCTGACGCATTCCGCATTTATATTCCCCTCGATGGTAAGACCGGACGGTCCACGATGCGCGGAAACTATGGAGCGGGGCGGTGGCTTTCTTTGATCCAGGTCAAGGCAGCGGCACTACCAAAGTGACACGGTGGGGTTCTTTAGGCCGTAGGATCAAACCGTGGCAGACAGGATATGAGACAAGCAATCGCAAGTGAAACCGCCGAACTTTCCGACGTGCTTGATCAGCACATTTCCCGACAATTGGCTTTGTGCGATGCGTTGGAGGCGATCGCCGATGATCTGCCGACAGCAGCCGACACGATGAAGTGCCTTCAGCTTTCAAAGTCGATTTATCCAATCATCAAATCAGCCCATGAGTTCGAAGAACAGCATGTGTTTCCCGCGCTCAAAACACGGGAGCCGGTTGCCGTCGATATGCATCAGGTCATGGAGCGGCTGCATGGCGAGCATTGGGAAGATGAAAGCCACGGTCATGATCTGGCCGACGCGCTGAAAGAATTTGCCGCCGGCTCTGAGCGCAACGCTGAAAAACTCAGCTATATGTTGCGTAGCTTCTTTGGCGGTTTGCGGCGGCACTTGGCTTTTGAACGGGAAGTCTTGTCGCCAATGCTGAAAGAAAAAGCCAAATGATCAATCCGGCCGACGTGCTGCGGCACTATCGCAGTGCAGTGCCGCGCTACACCAGCTATCCAACCGCCCCGAACTTCAGTGATGCAGGCGCCGCCGATGTGCATTCGCAAAACCTTGCTGCCATAAAGCCGGACGACCATGTCTCGCTTTACATGCACATACCCTTTTGCGATCGGCTCTGCTGGTTCTGTGGTTGCCACACGAAGCACACGCTCAAATATGCGCCCGTGAGCGCTTATATGGATCATCTTGTTCGGGAGATTGAAGCTGTTGCGGCGGGCATGACGACCAAGCCGATTATCAACATGCTCCATTTGGGCGGCGGTTCACCGAGCCTGTTACAGCCCGATGATTTGGCGCGCTTGAAAGCGGTCGTCGATGAACATTTCCAATGTACCGACGACACAGAGATCAGCATCGAGATCGATCCGTCCGATGGGTTGGATCGTTTGCTTGAGGGATTGGTTGCCTTTGGCATTACCCGCGCATCGATCGGTGTGCAGGATTTTGATCCCGACGTTCAGGCGGCGATCAACCGACCGCAGAGTTTTGAAGAAACCCGCGACGTGGTCGATGCGTTACGCAGCCTCGGTGTGAAATCACTCAACATTGATGCCCTGTATGGTCTGCCGCGCCAATCCCATGCGCGCCTGATGAAGACGCTCGAACAATGTCTTTCCCTGTCGCCGGATCGCATGGCGCTTTTCGGATACGCTCATGTGCCCTGGCTGAAGACGCATCAGAAGATGATCAAGGAAACTGATTTACCGAACAGCTTCGAGCGGTTTGATCACATGATGGCGGCGCGCGCGCTGATCACCCAAGGCGGGATGACCGCCATCGGCATCGATCATTTTGCAAAGCCCGATGATGGTCTCGCGATTGCGGCGCATTCCGGAAAACTACGCCGCAACTTCCAGGGCTACACAACCGATCAGGCCCGCACGATGCTTGGCTTTGGCGCGTCATCCATCGGCCAGGGCGAGGCTGGCTATGTGCAGAACATCGTACCGATCGGACAATATAAGCAAGCGGTCAGCGAAGGCGCGAGCATTGCTGCGAAAGCCTATCGCCTGACGAACGAAGACAAGTTTCGCGCGGCCCTGATTGAGCGGCTCATGTGTGACTTTAAGGTTCAGTTGAACGCACTGCCTTTTGGCGAACAGGCCTATCTCCAATCGGCACAACGCGACGCGGCCATGTTTATCGCAAGCGACCCTTTTGCCATGCTTAAGATGGATGGTTCCAACTTGATCATTGCTGAGGAAGCGCGTCCGTTTGCCCGGATCGTTGCGGCCGCGTTTGATCAATATTTGACGGCCAACCAGAGCCGTTACTCGGCGGCGGTTTAGAAGGCGCCAATGGTTAGAAGCTGCCCGTGGCCGCTTTCAATCGTGAAAGGGACATGACGGTGACGACGCGATTGTTCTCGATGCTGATTACGCCGCTGCGGCGCATCTTCGTCAATTGCCGGCTAACGGTTTCGATCGTCAGGCCAAGGAAGTCAGCCATGTCAGCACGCTTCAGCGGCAATTCGAAAACAAATCCGTCATTCGGCAGATCACCTTCCG
>JBCCRB010000425.1:0-2723 GCA_039208465.1 Pseudomonadota bacterium | reverse complement strand
TGGCTGCCGATAACGAACTCTATGACACCCCTCCCCCGGACGATGCGGCTTTTGTCCGGTGGGTCGGGCTGGGCAATCAACACCCCGTTTTCGGCGTCGCGCCGGCCACCCACATTGCGGACGTTTATCGTCCGGTGTCGGCCGCCGCCACAACGGGTGCCCAGCCCGGCGCTTTTTACACCGCAACCAAAAATGCCGATGGCAAGCTTGTTATCATTGAGGAGCCCACGCGGGAGGACACATCAAAAGTCCATCTGCTGCTTCTCAATGCGGGCGATATGCCGGTCCAACTGGTTGTTGCCGGCCAGGACATGATGGTCATCGACGAAACGCCGCCGGGCGCTGCGCAATCGCGGGCGGTCAATCCTGTATCCACATCGCTTACCGTGAAGTCTGGCGACGGGCGCGAACTGGGTACTTTTGATTTGGCATTGCGGCGCGGTCAGAACCTGACCTTCATCGTTCATGAAGACACCGCCCGCCTGATCGAAAACGCGTTCGGCCCCAATCTCGGCGGGTGAGATCATGGTTTTCTCCACGCCCATCTTTGTTTTCGGCTTCTTGCCGCTTTTCCTGGCGGCCTATTACGCGCTGCCGCGCGCAGCCCGGAACTGGCTGATCCTGATCGCAAGCACCGCCTTTTATGCCTGGTGGCGCGCCGATGCTGTGCTGATCCTTTTTGCGATCGCCGGCGGCAGCTATTTTGCCGGACAGGTGAGCGTGACCGCCGCCACGCAAAAGGCCCGCCTCTGGGCGGTCCGGCTCGGTGTCAGCTTCAATCTGGCCGTGCTTGGTTGGTTTAAATACACCACTTTCATTCTCGGCAATCTGAACACGGCCATGGGTGGCGATGCGCTGACCGTGCCGGAAATCCTGCTGCCGATCGGGCTCTCTTTCCTGACATTCCAGTCGATCAGCTACATCATCGATGTGGCGCGCGGCGACGCACCGCCAGCGCCGAAACTGTCCGACTTCCTGGCTTTTTCGAGCCTGTTTCCCCAGCTCATCGCCGGGCCGGTTCTGCGTTACAAGGATCTCGTACACCAGTTCCAGACCCGTACCCATTCAATCGAACTGGTCGCCATGGGCCTACGCCGCTTCATTGCCGGCCTTGCCATGAAACTGCTTGTCGCCGACAGCGTCGCCCCCCTCGCCGACCGTGTCTTCGCCCTCACCAATCCGACAATGGCCGAGGCCTGGTTAGGCGCGCTCGCCTATTCGGTCCAATTGCTGTTTGATTTTGCCGGCTATTCGGCAATGGCGATCGGGCTTGGCCTGATGATCGGCTTTCGCTTTCCGGAGAACTTCGATGCGCCCTACACGAGCCGCTCCATCACCGAGTTCTGGCGCCGCTGGCACATCAGCCTGTCCACCTGGCTGCGCGATTATCTCTATGTGCCACTCGGCGGCAATCGCGGCAGCGCGGTCAAAACCTACCGCAATCTGCTTCTAACAATGGTCCTTGGCGGCCTGTGGCACGGGGCAAACTGGACCTTTCTCGTCTGGGGCATCTGGCACGGCGGGCTGATGGCGGTCGAGCGTGCGCTTGGCGCAAAACACCGCGATACCGTCTGGCCAAAAGCCATTGCCTGGCCGCTTACCATGGTGCTGGTCATTCTCGGCTGGGTTGTCTTCCGCGCTGAAACGCTCAGCGATGCGCTGGCGATGTATGCCGGCATGGGCGGGATCAACGGATTGGCCATGCGGCCCGAACTGATCACGCTGACCCAAACCAGCGAACTGCTGTTCCTGGCCATTGGCATGATCATATCAATCGCGCCAAAACTACGCCTGCGCCTCGAACCATGGGCACCGACAGCCCAAACCGCCCTCCTTTCCGTTCTGTGCCTCATCGTGATGCAGGCCCGGACCGAAAGCCCGTTCCTCTATTTCCAGTTCTGAAGCAGCCCCATGAAAAAGGTACAAGACACAGCCCTCGTTCTCTCTTTTGCCGCCATCCTTGCCGGGGCTTCCCTGTTTGCGCTGGCCAAAACCGATCTGGGCGATGTGAGCACCGGATGGACCAATGGCGCCTATCAAAGAGGCTATGAAACCCGGTTTGACAGGTCCGTTCCGGGTCAAATGCTGGCCGTTAACGCCTGGTCCGCACTGCGCTGGGGTACACTGCGCGAGGCCGCATCAGGCGTCGTGGTTGGCCGCGAAGGATGGCTCTTTACCGCCGAAGAATTCCGCGAACCGGTCGAGACACATGATCTGCGCGAACAACTGATCCGGACAGCGGACAGTTTGGCAAAAAAGAACATCGCGCTCGTTCCCATCATCGTGCCCGATAAGGCGCGCATGCACGCAAACCTTCTGCCTCGCCCGCGCTCGCCAGGTTTCGAGCAACGCTATGATCGCGCGTTGCAAACCATCAAGGCCGCTGGATTGCCGACGGTCGATTTGCGCCAGGCGCTGAATTTTGACGTGAGCTTTATGCGCCAGGACACCCATTGGAGCCCTGAAGGCGCACACAGCGCAGCCGAGGCGATCGCCGCTGCGATCAGCGATGACCGCGAAACGGTCGCAGTGACCACCACTTCGCTTGGATTTGAGGCGTTTGACGGCGACCTGCTTTCCTACGTCAATACCGGCCTGTTCCGCCCGCTTGTCGGCCCAAGAACCGAGCAAATCGAGAAGTTTAAAACGATCGTTGAGAGCGGCGGCGGCCTTTTTGGCGATGCCCCTGCCCCGATCGCCCTGGTCGGCACCAGCTATTCCGC
>JBCCRB010000424.1:0-2728 GCA_039208465.1 Pseudomonadota bacterium | reverse complement strand
GCCGGCCGCGACAGCCGCTGAATCGATCAACATGATCGCGATCGACGGTTACCCAGAGCGGTCCATGTGGGTGAAGGAATTCTCCGCCATGTTCATTCCGCGGGTCAATGAATTGCTCGCCGAAAACGGCAATTACGAGATCAACTGGCAGGAATCCTATGGCGGCGCGATCGTCAAACCACGCGGCGTCCTTGAAGGCGTTAAGCTGGGCCTGGGCGATATCGGCATCGTCACCACTATCTTCCACAATTCGGCATTGCCAACGCAGGGTATTTCAGCAGTCACGCCTTTTATCTCCGCTGATGCCCGCGCTGTCGCCATTGCTGTCGATGAAATCGCCAAGGAATTTCCGTCGGTAAACTCCGAGTTCGACAAGGAAAACCAGGTCTACCTGGCAACCGGTGTGGTGCTCGATACCTACCAGGTTTTCTGCTCTGACGAAGTCAATAGCCTGGCCGATCTTGAAGGCAAGAAAGTCGCCGGCGCCGGCTATAATCTGCGTTACCTGGAAGGCATCAAGGATGCTGCCGGCGTACGCGGCGGCCTGCCCGATTTCTACAACATGGTTCAAACCGGTGTTGTGGACTGCGCAATGCTGTGGCCCGAAGCCGCGAAAACCTTCAACATCGCTGAAGTTGCGCCTTACATGCTCAAGGCAGACCTTGGCGCTGTTAATTCCAAGACCGTAACCGTCAACAAGGACGTGTGGGCAAAGCTGCCTGACGAGGTCAAGGATGTGCTTCAGCAGGTCTCCATTGAGTACCGCGATCACGTTGCCGGTGTTGCCATGGATCGGGCTGGCGCATCGCTGCAGGCCTATATTGATGGTGGCGGGACCGTTGTCGAAATGTCGGCAGATGCACGCAAGGCCTGGGCCGATGCGATGCCGAACATCGCGCAGGAATGGGCAGCAACGCTCGATCAACGCGGCTATAGCGGCAGCGAAATGCTGGCGGCTTATATCGGCAAGCTGAAAGCGGCCGGGTTTGAGCCCGTGCGCGACTGGTCCGCGAACGCAATGTAAGCAAACAAAGTTCCGGCGGGAGGCCAAACATGCTGACGGCTGTCCGCCGGTTCTATGCCCCTTTTGTGACCGCTGCGATGATCGCCAACGCAGCGGGCACCCTTGTAATTTTCGCCCTTGTGGCAATCATGAACATTGATGTCTTCGCGCGCGGCGTGTTCAACCAGCCGCTGCGCGGTGTCTTTGAAGTCGTCATCTTTTCGCTGGCGCTGATTGTCTATCTTCAACTGCCCGATGTCGTTCGGTCCAACCGGCTGACCCGATCGGACGGCTTCCTGATGCTGTCGCGCGCCCGCTTTCCAGTTTTTGGCAATATGATGGGACGCGGCATCGATCTCTTGGCCGGCATATTCATGGCGATGATCGCCTATGTCAGCTGGCCAGAGTTCATGGACTCGATCGGCACCTGCCGTTTCATCCTCGGCCCCGAGTTCGGCAGCGCGCCCGATGGCTTATTTGCGAGCCTAAGCGCCTCATGGGGACGCTGCGAATATTACGGCACGCCCGGCATCTTCACCGCACCCTGGTTCCCTGTAAAACTGGTTATCGCCTTCAGCGCGACCCTGTGCGCCATCATCTTCTTTTTCAAAGTCCTTTTGGGACATGGCGAACCGCCCAAGCTCGATGAGACGGAGAGCCCGGTATGACGCCCGTTGAAATCGGCATGATCTCCGTCATCGCCATCGTCGTGATGGTCTATATGGGCGTTTATATTCCCATTGCCCTTGGCGTAGTCTCGTTCGTCTCGATCTGGATCATGCGCGATAACCCGACAATCGCTTTCAACTTCCTGAAAGTGTCGGTGGAAAAAGGCGTCACCTCCTACTCATTTGCAACCATACCACTCTTCACGGTGATGGGGTTACTTGTGTCCAGGGCCGGGCTCGGCAAAGACATCTACGTCGTCATGAACCGCGCGTTCCGCGCCCTGACAGGCGGCATCGGCATCGCCACCGTTGGTGCCAATGCGGTTTTTGCCGCCGTGACGGGGTCATCCATCGCATCGGCTTCGGTGTTTACCCGCATCGCCGTGCCCGAAATGCGCAGCTTCAACTACAACAAGCGCTTTGCCGTCGGTGTTGTTGCCGGATCTTCGGTGCTCGGCATGATCATTCCGCCCAGTGCGATGTTGATCATCTATTCCTTTGTGGCCGAGGTTTCCGTCGGCGACATGTTCCTGGCTGGCATCGTACCAGGCTTGCTTCTGACAGCCGCTTACATCGCATGGATCGTGATTTCCGGCCGGGTGATGCCGAAATATCTCGGTGAGAATATTGCGGTTGCCGAAGATGTCGAGCCGCTCTCGCTGTGGGAAATCATCGACAAGACAGTGCCAACCGTTGGGCTGATCATGATCGTATTGGGCGGGATTTATACCGGCTGGCTCACACCCGTTGAAGCCGGTGCGGCCGGCGCTTTGGCAGCGCTTTTAATTGCAATCGCCCGTCGTCGCATGACCTTGCGCGGTCTTTGGGAAACCGCCATCGAAACCGGCCATATCACCGCCTCGATCCTTTTCCTGATCGCCATGGCATCACTCTATTCTAGCATGCTGGGATTTGCCGGCCTGCCCAATGAGCTCAGCGCCCTTCTTGAAGCCTATGATCTGGGGTTTGTGGAGATCATGGTCATTTATGTGATCCTGATGATATTCCTCGGCACGATCCTGGACACAACCTCAATCATCCTGATCGTCGTGCCCCT
>JBCCRB010000423.1:0-2729 GCA_039208465.1 Pseudomonadota bacterium | reverse complement strand
GCCGGTGACCCGACAGCCGATTTCGCTGGCCGCAAATTCTGCAAAACCGCCCCAGCCGCAGCCGATTTCAAGCACATGGTCGCCTTTTTTAATGCCGACGGCCTTGGCAAGCGCCCGGTACTTGGCGGCCTGCGCGCTTTCCAGATCATTGGCGCCATCGGCATAGATCGCCGATGAATAGGTCATCGAAGGATCGAGCCATTGGGCGTAAAACTCATTGCCCAAATCATAATGGGCGGCGATGTTTTTCTGCGCCTTTGACTTGGTGTTGCGGTTCAACCAATGCAGAAAACGCCCGATTGAGGCCATGAAGGCATTGGCCGTGTAGAGCCGCGAGCCCCATTGTTCGTTTTCCAGAAACAGCGCCAGAAAAGTCGTGACGTCCGGGCTGGTCCAGTCACCATCCATATAGCTTTCGCCGACGCCGACCGTTGCCTGTGTCAGGGCTTTGCGCGGCAGGTTCCAATTGTTCAGGATCAGCACCGCGTCCGGGCCTTCCGCCTGTCCCTCGATCTTGACTACCCGTTCGTCGGGCAATTGGATCGTCAGTGACCCTTTCGGCAAAGCAAGAGCTGCGCGCAGGGCAATCTTGGCTTTCATCGGCACGCCGCGAATATGACGACCGATATTTTGCGGTGTCAGAACCTCAGCACTTGCAATGAGATCTGACGCCCATTTGGAAGCCGCTTCACGTGGCGTTGGAAAATGATGTGTTGGCATGGGGTTCGCCTCCCAACTTCTATTCTGCCGCCTGCGGCGCGTTATCCTTGAATGAAACCGGCGCCGGCGGCTTTCCCCTAGAATGAAACTTCGCGCCTTTTAGCCACAATTTCAACGCCTCGTAGTGAATCCCGGCCACGACCTTGAGTGTCATGAAGGGCAAACGGGCCAATTGCCCGGCAACGGTCGCGCTGTTCAACGGGGCTTTTGTGCCACTAAACGTCGCCGACAAAAGCGGGTCACCGGCCTCATCGGTCTCCAAAATGCGCATCTTCACGGCCCCGCCCGGTGGCAGCATACGAAAATGATAGCGCATCGGCATGTCGATAAAGGGCGAGACATAGAAGATCTTGTTGCGCTCCTGGCGCACGCCGGCCTCGGAAAGCTGGCCGTCCATTACGCGGCACACATACGTATGGCGCTCGCCGAAAGTGTTGCGCACCTCGTAGATCAGGGCGGTCAGTTGCTCGTCGGCGTCGTAACAATAATAGACGGAGATCGGGTTGAAGACGAAACCGAACATACGCGGATAGGCGAGCAGGAGAATGCGATCAGGTTTTTCAACGCCCGCACGCTCCAAAAGCGTATCGGCATAAGCGCGCAAGCTTTCGCCCGGTACCTTGTCCGGTAAGTGATCACTTTCGAAGAACGCCAAAATGTTGCGTTTGTTGACGCTGAACAAACGCGATTGTCGGTTGGCGTCCTGCAGCCGATCGAGATCGATAAGCGCACAAAATACGCGGTAGGTGAAGCGGTGGCTGAGTTGCTTCAACCGCGCATGCATGACCTTGCCTGGGTACAGAAGCGCTGCCTCCTTGGGTGGGGGGAAGGGCGCTTCCAACGCTGCTTGTGCCTGACCCATGTCTGCCATTTTTGGCTTACTCCGCGGCTTGCGCCAATTCCGTTGGCGCCGAAGCCGGATCGACTGACGCTTCCCACGGAATATGGCCGCCAAGGCTACGCGCGACGGCAAGGCCCGATTTCAGGCCATCCTCGTGAAACCCGTAGCCTGTCCAGGCCCCGGCAAACCAGGTGTTCCGGTGGCCCTGAATTTTCTGCAGCGCATTTTGCGCCGCCATCGCGTTGGCGTCAAATTGTGGGTGCGAAAACGACCATTGGCCGAAAACCGTGCCCTTGGCGGGCTCGCGGGTCGGGTTCAAGGTCACAAAGAGCGGGTATTGGCTGTCAATGTTCTGCAGCCTGTTCATCCAATAGGTTAGGCAGATTTCGCTCTCATCGCCCTGAGCGCTTTCGCGCAAATAGTTCCAGGCCGCCCAGGCTTTTGTGCGGCGCGGCATAAAGGACGCATCGCGGTGCAGCACAACGCGGTTTGGCTTGTAGGGAATGGCGCCGAGGATGGCTTTTTCATCGGTGTCGGCGTCGGCGAGCATGGTCAGCGCCTGATCGCTGTGGCCGGCGATCACCACGTGATCGAACGTGTCGGTCCCCTTTGCGCTGGTAATCATCACCTTACCATTAGCGGCCCGGTGAATGGCCTGAACCGGATCGCCCAGACGCACATCGTCCAGATCGCCCAGCATCTTGTTCAAATAGGTGCGTGAACCGCCGGACACGGTTTGCCAGATCGGCGGGGAAATCTCCAAAAGCCGGTGGTTTTCAAAGAAATTGATGAAGGCGCGGGCGGGGAAGTCCAGCATCTTGACCTTCGGGGTCGACCAGATCGCGGCCGCCATCGGAATTAGGTAATCATCGCGAAAACGCGCGGAGAAGCGCTTTTCGGTCAGATATTGGCTGATGGTTTTGTTGTCCAAAGCGCCGCTGTCGCGGTCCTTTATGGCCTTGCGGTTGAAGCGCAGAATATCCTTGATCATCCACCAGAAGCCCGGCGAGACGAGGTTGCGCTTTTGCGCAAAGACGGACGGGATGTCCTGGCCGCACCATTCACGCCGCCCATTATCAAGCGACAGGGCAAAGCTCATATTGGTGGTTTCGCGCTTGATATCGAGATGCTCAAAGAGCGCGCACAGATTGGGATAGTTGCGCTCATT
>JBCCRB010000422.1:0-2741 GCA_039208465.1 Pseudomonadota bacterium | reverse complement strand
CGGCGTGTCATTGCCAACCGGCCATGACGAAGTACGGGCGGCAGACGGGACAACCTGCCGAAGCGCCGTTGGCGGTTCCGGTGCCTATCTGGATATCGGCATCATCGGCAACCCGCAGGACATCGGTTCCGGCTCATCGGCTTACGGTAGGATTGTGATCCCACTCGGTTTCAAGCGGCGCAACCGCCTTGATTGTTCGCGGCTCTATCAACTCGAGGTTGATCGCCTCGCGACCGAATTGAAGCTCATGCAGATGGGCTTGTCGGCCGGCGTCGAATTGCCGGAAGACACGCAAGCCGATCCGGCCACAAGCGAGTTCAACGATGATGGTTGGTCGACCGATGGGCTGGCTGAGGCAAACTAACAACCCGTTCCCGGTGATTGCGATGACCGGTCCGCGCATAGCGACCGGTGTCTGCGTCACCGTGGCATTGATATTGATGTCGATTGCGCCGGCCGCCGCGCAATCGCGCCAATCATGCACGATCATGATCAACGAGGACGGCCGCTTGGCCGCGAACGCGGACAACACCAGCCTGTCTTCCAGAAATCAGGGCGGGAGATCGGCTGAAGTGACCGTCAGCGCGACCAACTCGCGTTACTCGGTCTATCTGGATAAGCCCTTCGGCTTCGCCCTGGCACCACCCGGCGGCAATGACGATGTGCGTTTCAGGGTCAGCTACTCTGGACGGGGACGCGCAGAGTTTTCGCGCAAGCCGGCGCGAATTCCAACCCGCATCCGTCGCGGCGATACGCGGCTCACCATCAATATGACCGCCGACCGCCTCAGTGGCTCGTTTCCCGGTGGCAATTACCGCACGGGCGTCACCGTCCGATGCGAATAAAAACCCCGGCACGTTTCAATTTTTGCGGACCGGTTGCATCGATTGCTATCTTTGCAGCAAATCCGGCTTTGGCATTGGACGTTCCGTTCACCGCACAAATCGACAATCCCGATGCTTGCGAGATCGTGGTGCTCGAAGGCGGCACCATGGTTGCCAACGCGGCTGACACACAGCTCAGCAGCTATGCCAGCGGTGCGCCCGCGCGCGCCTTAGTCACATCCTATTGGTTCGGCTACGATCTTCGCGCCTATCACAGCCAAGTCTGGAACGTTTCACCCATTGCAAACAATCAGGACACCAGTTTTCAGCCCTTCATATCGGGCACATCGACCCGCATATTTGGCGGTGCTAATCTTGGTTCTTTTTCCGATGTACCGGACGGCCAGGCGGTCCAGATGCCTTTTCTCAGCGAGACCGAAGTGTCGGTCAATCTGATCGCGCAACACAATTCCGGCAGCTTTCCTGGCGGCGTTTATGCCACCAATGTCACGCTCATCTGCGATTGAATAAACCCGCTGGCGCGCCATGTTCCGATCATGGCGCACAAAAAACCTAATTTGCCTGAAAAGATTTGCGCCCATTGTGAGCGCCCCATGGTCTGGCGCAAGGCTTGGGCCAAGAACTGGGATGACGTGAAATATTGTTCGCAGCGCTGCCGAACTGAAGCCAAAAAGCCGAAAAGGACTAGCCAATCGGCTTGAGCAGATAGGCGTGGGTGCCAATCGTGCGCACCGCCGAAAGACCGCTCGTCAGCACCTCGTCGATAGCGTTTTTCATCTCGCCAACCAGCGCATGGTCTTGGCCGACAAAACGCGACCGCCCTTCGCCGAGTTCCAACACCAGGACACCGCGCTGACCGGCTTCCAATGCCGCACAGATCTGGTTTAACACCATCGGTTCCATATTATCCGATCCGCACGATCAGAACCCGCACACCATCAAGGTCAATGGTGACTGGATCACCGCGCGAAAGGACCGACTCGGCGTGCGCGATGACCGCACGCGACCAATGCTGGACGCCCCCGGTTTCGCCATCGGCACTCAAGGCGCAAACCGCCCCGACCGGAACGCCAACATCATCTGACCCAGTGACCGTCAGCAAAGCGACATCAATGCCCGCGCGCATTTTCGTTTGCGCAAAAACAAACGCGTCCCAATCACCTGTCCTCGGTTTCAATTCAGCCATCGAAGCGATTTTACCTTGCACGCGCAAAACTGTGCAGGCATCTAGCTAACATGTCCATCACGCGTAAGACATTGAGATTGCAGGCAACGCGGCTACTGACGTGCATGATCGCAGCACTCGCCCTATCAGCGCCATCGTTCATGGCAAGAGCGCAGGACCAGCAGGCAATCGTCGTGGTCGCAGCACCGCTCACAGGCACGTACAAACCGTTGGGCGATCTGTTTCTGGCCAACATTGACACGATGGCCGCGGACAATTTCGTTGTACCCATCGACACGGCCTGTAACGCCGAAACCGCTGCCGGCGCCGCCGCAGAGATCGTTGCTTTAGAGCCTGCCGCGGTCATCGGCTTGCCCTGTATTGATGCTTTCGACGCCTTAGCGCCGATCTTGGCGGAAGCCGGAATTCCAATAACCGCCGTCGGGTTGCAAACGCCGGATGTCACCAACGGTAAGAACGGGTTGGTACGCCGCGTCGCGCCAACGTCGCAGCAAATCTATCGGCGCCTGGCGACGCATCTGGCGGACGCCTGGCGCGATGTGCCCTTCGCCATTGTTGACGATGGCACGCTTTCCGGCCGGCAATTGGCCGAGCAGGTCGGCGCTCTTTTGGCAGAAGCATCGCTGACGCCCGTCTTCCGCGACACCTACCGGCCGCTTTTATCCAATCAGACAGCCTTGGTGCGGCGGCTGGACCGTGCCGGCACCAGG
>JBCCRB010000421.1:0-2747 GCA_039208465.1 Pseudomonadota bacterium | reverse complement strand
CCCGCATCTACGCCAACAAGGTGGCGGCGCGATCGTCAACATCACGTCGATCTCCGGCCTGCGCGCGTCTACCATGCGGGTCGCCTATGGCACGTCAAAAGCAGCGCTGGCGCATCTAACCAAGCAATATGCGGCCGAACTCGGCGAATGGGGCATCCGCGTGAACGCCGTGGCGCCGGGACCGGTGGAAACCGAAATGGCCAAAAAAGTCCACACGCAGGCCGTCCGCCAAGCCTATTATGACGTGATGCCGATCGCCCGCCACGCCGAAGAAAAGGAACTGGCAAACGCCATCTGGTTCCTAACGTCGGATGAGGCGAGCTACATCACCGGCCATGTGCTGGCCGTTGATGGCGGGTTTGATGCCGTTGGCATCGGCATCGCGGCGCTGCGGCGGTGATCACCGGCAAATAGGGTCTTGGCCCCATGGCGTCACTGCAATCTTACGGTCATGTTGGCGCCTGTGTTCAAACCGATCGAGGCAAACTGCGATGGCCCAAACAATCAAACAATATCTCAGACTCGGCGCACGCGTGTGTGCGATGGCGGTGGCACTAGCGCTCGTTGCAACCACCAACGCAGGCGCGACCAGCGGCCCGGGCTGCCTACGTGTGGTCAATGTGCCAGCCGGTGATGTGTTGAACGTGCGCGCGGGCGCATCGGCCAATTCGGCTATCGTCGACCGCATCGTGCCGGACCAGCAGGGCATTCTGTCGCTGCGTTCGCAGTGCATTCCGCTGTCCCGCCCATGGGGATCGCGCTGGTGTCCTGTGACACACTATAACGGCAATTCAGTTGTCGATGGTTATGTCAAAGCGCGCTTTGTTCGCGATCAGGAGTGTCCATGATCAGTATAAAGCGTGCGGATGGCCACAAGCGCTGATCGCGCCCGCTCCTTTTGAGCAGCCTTGTCCGGCGCTTCTGCTTGCCCGGTCACAAGGCGCACTTGCAAGTCCCCGACAAGCAAGGCGAGCCAATTGGTGGCAATTTCAACCGGTGAGGCACCGGTAAGCGTTCCGCGATCCAACGCCTGCACGATGATGGTCGTGATTTGCGGCAACACGGTTTCCCGCCCCGCTTTGGCCAACGCTTCACCCAGTGTGCCCGTATCATGCACGTCGCCTGCCGCAGCGCGGTTCAGCGCAATGGCGCGGTCGCTGGTCAGCATGTCGAGCAAGGCCACACCGATCGGTTCCAAAAGATCGGCCGGATCGGCATCGGCCTTGATTGGCCCCACCGACGAGAGCTTGTCAGTGACGCGTTTCGCATTCGCCGTCACCAAAGCGCGAAACAACCTCTGCTTGTTCCCATACCATTTATAAAGGGTCTCGTTGGAGGCACCCGCCCGGCGCGCGATCTCCAGCATCGAGGCGGCCTTATAACCCTTTTCCGCTAGGACCGCATAAGCGGCCGCTTCAATGGCAGCGCGCCGCCGCGCGGCATAGCTCTCTTCATCGGGTTCAACGGCCATGCCGGGATTCCAAGTTAAGCCTTGCCAAAAACCGTAAAGAGTTATACGGATATGTCAAATCGTACACTTATTTACGGAAATGAAAAATGCTGAAACTCTCCCCAACCCACACGGCGCTGATGGTGCTGATCGTCCTGCAATTGGTGATGATGTTCGCCATGTTTTTCCAGGCGCCGCCGCATCCGCCTTACGCAGTCGCGCCCTTTGCCATGGGCCCATTCCTCGCAGCCTCATTGGCATGCTGTTTTGCCGCCATCGGGTGTGATGCGCCCGTCACGCGATCAGGAAAAGGCCTGGCAATCATCGCCGCATTAACCGCAATGGTCTCCTATGGGCCGCATAAATGGATCGATCCAATGATCGGGCAGATCTGGCCGGCAGTCCTGACCGCGCAGATCGCGGTCGTCGTCATCTTAGTTGCGCTGTTTCAAGCGCGTCACGAAACAGCGGCCGGAAACTAAGACGGCAAAAAAGACCCGCCGGCATGCGGCGGGTCGATCGAGAGATCAGGACGCGGCCTTCAATTCAAGCCGCTTGCGATGAAGGATAGGCTCGGTATAGCCCGACGGTTGTACCAGCCCTTCAAGCACCAGATCGAGGGCAGCCTGAAAAGCGATGCCATCATAAGTCGGCGCCATCGGCATGTAAGCCGGGTCGCCAGCGTTTTGCGCATCCACGACCTTGGCCATTTTTTTCATCGTCTCGACGATTTGGTCTTCGGTAACGACACCATGCAACAGCCAATTGGCCATGTGCTGCGAGGAAATCCGCAAAGTTGCCCGGTCTTCCATAAGGCCGACATCGTTGATGTCAGGCACCTTGGAACAGCCAACGCCCTGGTCTACCCAGCGCACAACATAGCCGAGGATGCCCTGCGCATTGTTGTCCAGTTCGGCCTGAATATCGGCAGGCGCCCAGTTTGGCCGTGTGGCGACCGGGATCGACAGAATATCGTCCAGTGACGCGCGATCGCGCTTGCTCAGCTCATCCTGTACCGCCGGGACATCGACCTGGTGATAATGAGTTGTGTGCAGCGTCGCGGCGGTTGGCGAGGGCACCCAGGCACAGTTTGCGCCGGCTTTCGGGTGGCCAATCTTCTGTTCCAGCATGGCTTGCATTAGATCAGGCATCGCCCACATGCCCTTGCCAATCTGCGCCCGGCCGCGCAGGCCGCACGCCAAGCCAATATCTACGTTCCAATCCTCATAGGCCTTGATCCAGGGCGCACCCTTCATGTCGCCTTTACGGATCATAGGACCGGCATGCATCGACGTGT
>JBCCRB010000420.1:0-2761 GCA_039208465.1 Pseudomonadota bacterium | reverse complement strand
GATTTTGAAGATGGACGTGGAGGGTTCGGGAGCGCGATCATCGTGTGCGGCCGGTGCTTGATGAGATCAGCGCGCATTATCCGGGCAGGCTGACGATCATAGACGGCGATGCGCTGACGACAGACTTTGCGACCTTGGCATCGGGGCCGACCGCGTTGGTTGCGAATTTGCCGTATAATATCGGAACGGAATTGCTGACGCGCTGGCTTTCGGGCGACCCATGGCCGCCCTTTTACCAGTCCATGACCTTAATGTTTCAACGCGAGGTCGCACAGCGGATTACGGCGGCGCCGGGCTCAAAACATTTCGGGCGGCTGGCGGTGTTGGCGCAGTGGCGTTGCGAAGCCCGCATTGCATTCGATGTGCCGCCACAGGCTTTCTGGCCGCCGCCGAAAGTAACTTCATCCATCGTGCATCTGGTGCCGCGATCAGAACCGGAAAAGGTCTCGCTCAAAGCGCTGGAAACCGTTACGCGCCATGCGTTCGGGCAACGGCGCAAGATGCTGCGGCAAAGCCTGAAACCGATTGGCGGCGAAGCGCTTTTGGACCGGGCGGGAATTGACGCGCAGAGGCGCGCTGAAACGCTGAGCGTATCCGAGTTTTGTCATTTGGCTGATGTGTTTGCGCAGGTGGCCTAGCGGTCAGCTTTCTGAGGCTGACGGTGTTGAGAGCAAATCATCAACAAAACCGAAAAGGCCCGGCCGCCTTGTGCGTTTGAGCCGTTCAGCGACGATGATCGACGTGACGGCCGCAAAGGCCGTGTCGAGGTCATCATTGATGATGACATAATCATAATCGCGCCAATGCTCGATTTCTTCGCGCGCGTTGACCAGGCGCTTGGCGATGACGTCGGGCGCGTCTTCGGCGCGGCGGTTCAGCCGTGCTTCCAGTTCGGCCATGGAGGGCGGCAAAATGAACACGGAGACAACATCGCCGCGCACCTTTTCCATCATTTGCAGGCCGCCTTGCACGTCAATGTCAAACAGCATGTCGCGGCCGCCATTCATCGCTTCTTCGACGGGCGCGCGCGGCGTCGCATAGTAATTGCCATGGACTTTCGCGTGCTCGATGAACTCGTCGTCATCGCGCATGCGGACAAATGTCTTTTCATCGATAACACGGTAATGGACGCCTTCGATCTCGCTGCCGCGCCGTTCGCGCGTTGTCACGGAGACGGAAAGCTCAAATGCCGGATCCTGCTCCAAAAGGTTGCGCGCAATGGTCGATTTTCCCGCACCCGATGGTGAAGACAGCACGAGCATCAAACCGCGGCGCTGTATCCCAAATCTATTCGCCTCGCCCATGGCCCGGCACTCCTTACGCTTTATTGCAGGTTTTGCACCTGCTCGCGCATCTGATCAATAACCGCCTTCATCTCCAGCCCGATTGCGGTCAAGTTTTTGGACGCTGATTTGGAGCATAGCGTGTTGGCTTCGCGGTTGAACTCCTGGGTCAGGAAGTCAAACCGGCGCCCGATCGTGTCGGCTTCATCAAGCAGGGCGCGCGCTGCTTCGACGTGGGTTTGCAGGCGATCGATCTCTTCTCGAATGTCGGCCCGGGTTGCCAGCAAAGCAATTTCGGCAGCGAGCCTTGCTTCGTCGATCTCTTCCTTGGGGTCCAGCAAATTGTCCAGCTGCGCTTGGAAACGCTGTTTGATCGCGTGCGGCTGGCTGTCTTCGTCTTTCATCGCGCGATCAAGCAATTGGGCGAAATTGTTCAGATGTTGATTCAGGATTTCAACGAGCGCGATGCCCTCTTCCTGGCGCACCTTGTGCAATTGGGCGAGCGCTTGGTCGACCACATCCTTGACGGTTTGCGCGATCGTTGGATCTTCCAGATCGAGGCTGGGTCCGGCCGCTTCTGAAACCACGACGCCGCGCAGGCCCAACAGCGCATCCATGCTCGGGGCCGCGAGGCCAAGCGCATCGGCGGCCTTCATGCTCTGCGCATGCAAATCGCGCATGAGATCCATGTCGATGCTGCCGGCTGGCTGTGATGCAACAGGTTCGATGGTGAGGAAAAGCTGGACATTGCCGCGCTTGGCGATTGCCGAGACGCGCTTCTTGATATCAGCCTCAAGCGCCTCAAGGCCATTGGGCATGCGCAATTTGATATCGAGGCCTTTGCCATTGACCGAGCGAATATCGCAGCGACAGCTGACTTCGGCGCTCGCGGTTTGCGCCGAACCAAATCCGGTCATGCTTTGCGGCTTGGCAGCCACAGGTCAGTTACCTGTCCCGTTTTCACCGCCCGATTCGGCCTCGGCTTCGCGCTGGCGTTCGATTTCCCGCCAACGCGCCACATTGCGGTTGTGCTCTTCCAGGGTCTCGGCAAAAGCGTGGCCGCCTGTGCCATCGGCGACGAAGAACAAATCGGTGGTCTGCGCCGGATTGGCGACGGCTTCCAGCGAGGCCCGGCCGGGAATGGCGATCGGGCCCGGCGGCAGTGCCGGGATCGTGTAGGTGTTATAGTCGGTCGGCGTATCAATGTCGGAGCGGTAGATCGGCCGGTCAGCCGGTTTACCCTCACCGCCAAAGATCCCGTAGATGATGGTGGGATCGGATTGGAGGCGCATGCCCCGGTTCAACCTGTTGATGAACACCGACGCAACGCGTGGACGCTCCTCGGCAACACCGGTTTCCTTTTCCACAATCGAGGCCAGCGTGACGAACTCTTCGACCGTCTCAATGGGCAGATCGCTGCGGCGCCGTTCCCAGATTTCCGCGACCAAGCGCTCCTGTTGGGCCTGCATGCGTGAGAT
>JBCCRB010000419.1:0-2778 GCA_039208465.1 Pseudomonadota bacterium | reverse complement strand
GTAGAAGGTATGGTCAACTTCGGTGAAACCGGCAAAGTCGCCACCCTGAACGGAGCGGAAGCAATCCAGGTGATTTTCCGGCATCGCCTTCATGAACTCAATAAACTTGGCGCGGATGTCTTGGTCCAGCTGGTTGGACACAACGATCGGGCCGTTCGGGATCAGCGGCGAACGCCAGACCTCGTTGACTTCGTCCATATCCAGAAGGCCTTTATCGACCATCTTGCGGATGTTGCCCGATGTGTAGCCATCTTCAAATGCGCCAACGCCGGATGACCAAGTCACTTGAACGTCGAAATTGCCTTTCAGCATCTCCAGAACGCCATTCTCATGGCCGCCGCCGAAGCCGGTCTCGGCAAAATACTCATCGATCTCCATGCCAAGCTGTGCAGGCAGGGCAACCGAAGGCACCAGGAAGCCGGACGTGGAATCAGGATCGGCAAAGCCGAGCTTCTTGCCCTTGGCATCTTCAATGTTCTCGATGCCGCTGTCCTTACGGGCCAGCATGATCGAATAATAGCCAGTCGCACCATCGGTCTGAACGGTTGTCAGGACCGGATCAACAGCGTCCGGATCAGACAGGTAAACGCTGGAATAGGCAGAAGCACCCAGCTCGGCATAATCAAGCGTGCCACCCAATAGGCCTTGGATCACGCCGGCATAGTCAGCAGCCGGGAACAGCTTAACCTCTTCAACGCCGATCGCGGCCGGCAGAAGGTCAATCATGCATTGGTTGTTGCGCAAACGGTCGGCTTCGTTCTCGCCGCCGAGAATACCAATGCGGAAAACGTCCTGTGCCTGTGCGGCAACAGAACCAGAAAGGACGGTTGCAACCGCAGCCGTGGCAAGAAGTGATTTCTTGAACATATAGTCTCTCCTGTTTGGTCGTGGCCAGCTGGCCAGGAAAATCTGCTGGCGTGTCCGACCCAAACACCCCAGCAATTACGTGATGGGGTGCCTATGTTGCGGCGGCCGGTTTGCGCGGCTTGCGGCCCGCTTTCGGCTTATCGGTGCCTTCGGATAGGGTTTCGAGTGCCTTCTTCGTTGATTTGACCCGCGGCTTGGCGGGCGCCAGGCTGGTCGATGTCACCGCTTCAGAAAACGCGTCTTCAAGCCCGTCTGCGCCATAAATCTTGCGTGCGGCCGCCTCGGTCAGATCATCCGGGCCGCCATCGAAGACGACCTTGCCATGCTGCATGCCGATAATGCGCTCGCAATAGGCGCGAGCTGTATCAAGCGTGTGCAGATTGGTGACGACGGTCATGCCGTCACGCTCGTTAATGTCTTTCAGCGATTGCATCACAATTTGCGCATTGCGCGGATCAAGCGAAGCGATCGGTTCATCGGCCAGAATGACTTTCGGCTCCTGCATCAAAGCCCGCGCGATCGCGACCCGTTGCTGCTGTCCGCCGGAAAGGGTCCCTGCCCGCTGCATGGCGGCCTTTTCAATTCCCAGACGCTCAAGCGCAGCGATCGCCATCGCACTTTCCTGGTCTGAGAAAATACCAAGCAGGCTCGACAGCGTGGAGCGGTGGTTCAGCCGCCCGAGCATGACATTGGTGAGAACATCGAGCCGTGGCACCAAATTGAACTGCTGGAAGATCATGGCGCAGTCGCGCTGCCAATCACGCAGCGTCTGGCCTTTCAGGGCACTGACATTGGTGCCCGCATAAACGATTTCGCCTTCCGACGTGTCGATTAGACGGTTGATCATGCGCAACAAGGTTGACTTGCCCGCACCCGAAGCACCGATGATGCCAACCATCTGACCTTCGGGAATAATTGTTGTTACTTCATTCACCGCGACATTGCTGCCGAAGCGCCGCGTAACCTGTCTCAGTTCGAGCATCTACACCGCCTTATCAACTACAGACGCGGCGGGCCTAGGCGTGCGCTATGAAAGCTACATGTCAGATTAATGTAAGTTTTGTAACAGTGCACAGCCCCGCATGTGCGGTGCGTCATCTGTCATATTTTGCGATGAAATCAGCGGCATCCAGTGACCGAAAATCATCCAACGCGGCGCGCAATTGATCATGCGGCCAGTCCCACCAGGCAAGCCGCGTCATGGCCTCGGCGACGTCCTCCGGCAGCCGGCGCTTGATCATCTTGGCTGGCACGCCGCCGACAATCGTAAAAGGCGCCACATCCTTGGTGACCACAGCGCCGGCGCCGATAACAGCGCCTGTGCCCACCGTCACACCGGGCAGAATAATCGCCCCATGGCCGATCCACACATCATGCCCGATGACGACCCGGTGATCACGCCGCCAGTTGAAGAATTCCGGCTCATTTTCAGCATCCTCAAAATAGTCGCCGGCACGATAGGTGAAATGATGTTGCGTTGCCCGCCACACCGGATGGTTCGTCGCATTGATACGCACATGGCTGGCAATGTTGGCGAACTTGCCGATCGTTGCACACCAGACTTCGGTCTGGCGGATGAGGTAGGAATAGTCGCCTACCTCGCATTCTACCACAACGCATCCGGCATCAATCTCGGTGTACCGCCCGAACACGCTCTCGCGCACCTGCGCCGTCTCGTGGATCAACGGCTTTTCTGATAATTTGGGCATGGCTTAGGCTGCCGCTTTTACCGCGAATTCGGACACTTCAATGATCGTATCGGCCACGGCATCACGCACATCGCGATCATGAAAAATGCCTAGCAGCGCAACACCGGCCTTCTTCTTTTCATTGATCAGCGCGATCACGACTTCCCGGTTTTTTGCATCCAGTGACGCAGTCGGTTCATCGAGTAACAGGATTGGATGGTCG
>JBCCRB010000418.1:0-2779 GCA_039208465.1 Pseudomonadota bacterium | reverse complement strand
CCCGCACCAAAGCGGCATTGATGGCAGATACCGCGTAAAGGCCCGTCAAAATATCCGTGATGGCAACGCCGGCTTTCATCGGGCTGCGGTTTTTTTCGCCGGTAATCGACATGAAACCGCTCAAGCCCTGAATGATGAAATCATAACCAGGGCGATCCTTATACGGGCCAGTCTGACCAAATCCGGTAATTGAACAAAAAATGATGGCGCTATTGTCCTGCGCAAGGCGGTCATAGCCAAGGCCAAGGCGATCCATCGTGCCGACCTTGAAGTTTTCAATGATCACGTCCGCCTGCCGGCACAGCGCCTGCGCAACCAAGAGATCATGGTCGATTTTCAGATCCAGCGTGACCGATCGCTTGCCGCGGTTACAGGCATGAAAATAGGCGGCCGATTGCTGGCCGCTCCCCGGATCTTTTAAGAATGGCGGGCCCCAGTGGCGGGTTTCGTCGCCGCCATGCGGGTTTTCCACCTTGATCACATCGGCGCCCAGATCCGCCAGCAATTGGCCGGCCCACGGCCCGGCCAGGACCCGGGCAAATTCCACCACCCGCACGCCATCAAGGGGCTTTGCCGCGCTCACGTCAGCGACTTGCCCGTTTTACGGCTCAGCGATGCTTTTTCAGCCAATAGCTTACGCTGATAACGCCCCTGAACGATCTCGACGAGGACGATGGTCACCAGCACGAAATAGAATGTCGTTTTGCTCATCGCTTCGACGGCAAACCCGAAGAATTTCAGATGCGCCAGATGGCCGCCTTCGGTCGTTAGCAGGATGCCGACCAGTAACAGGACAAACAGCCCGACAACTTCATACATGCGGTTCCGGTTCAAAAAGCTTGCAACCGTTTCTGCCATCAGCACCATCAAAATGCCGGAGATGATGATGGCAGCGGCCATAACGATGAAATTGCTGGTCAAGGCCACGGCCGACAGAACCGTGTCAAACGAGAAAACCGTGTTCATGGCCATGATCCAGAACAGCGCAACCCAAGGGCCACGCATCCGACGGTCGCCCGGATCATGGTTCATATCGTCAAGCGCCAGCATATGGGTAATTTCCTTGATCGCCGTGTAGATCAGGAACACACCGCCGGCCAAAACGATCAGCGCATGCCCGCTGATCTCGCCCTCGACAAAGGGCGGCAGATTGATCGTGTAGAACGGTTCGCCGAAAGCACTGATCAATTGCAGCACGACGAACAACAAAATGATGCGCAGCACAATGGCCGAGATGATGCCGAGCCGTCTGATGCGCGCTTCATACTGGGCGCCGGTCTTTTTGGCCTCCAGCGAAATATAGAGGAGATTGTCAAAGCCGAGCACTGTTTCCAGCGCGGTGAGGATCAGGAATGTGATCAGATTCTCGATCGTGAACAGATTGGCAAACAGTTCCATGGCTTTCCCCTCGGCGCGGGCGGCGTTTACCGCGTCATTAGTGGCGCAGCGATTTTACCGGCGCAAGCGCAATGCGCGCGATCGGGATCAGCCAATAGGATGACATCTGAGCCGGCGGGAGGGGCTACAAGAGCCCGCGAATCCAGTCCGTCAGGGCGCCCGTTGCGCTGTCACTTTCCCAATCATTGAGGGTTTCGTGGCGCGCCAACTCATAGTGCTTGTGCAGGACGGACTGAAAGCCGGCGCTTTGCATACGCGCTGCTTGCGCTCTGACCGCTTCCCCATTGAACGTTGCGGGATCTTCCCCGCCGCCAAGCAGCATGAAGGGCAAGGCTTTGGCCGCCGCGCTTGCGCCCGCGACATTGCCACCGGCAAACACCATCGTAAAAATCGCTTGCCATAGGGAGACGCTCGCATCCCAACCGCAATCGGGATCATTGATGTACGCATCGACCTCTTCGGGGATATGGCTGAGCCAGTCAAAATCCGTGCGCCGGTCCTCGATCTTTTTCGCCCAATCCTGAAAGGTCAGCCGCGGCATGAGCCTTGACGGCACGTCAGAGCCCAGCCGCATGCGCTCAAAGCCAAGCAGCACCTGGCCAACCCGCCCTAAGAGGCCGCCATTGAAATTGGCGTTCCAGACGGCCGCCCCGGCAAGCCGATCTGCGTGACGCAGCGCATAATTCATCGTGATCAACCCGCCCATCGAGTGCCCGAACATGATGATTGGCAGATCACCGATGGCCTCACGCGCATGCGCCTGCACTGCCGCACAATCCTGCATGACCAGATCAACCGCGTCCTTGCCCCGGGCGAAAACGCCTTGCGGTGCGTCGCTGGCACGCGTGCTGCCATGCCCACGATGATCATGGGCAATCGCCGCCAGGCCCGCCTCAGCCAATTGCGCAGCCAAACGCGCATAGCGCGCACTGTGTTCAGCCAGTCCGTGATTGATGTGCACGATGGCGCGGGGCGCTTTGGCCGGCTTTTCCATCCGCACGTTCAGCGACGCGCCGCTGGGGGAATTCACCGTGTATGGTTGCGCAAAAGGCAAGGAAACCGCCCTCCCGTTCGCACATGGGAAGGCCATGGAAACACCATCACGTCAAGCCAGAAATCAATAGTCGAATTGCTTGCCTTCGGTGGCTTTGGCCACGGCATCAAACAGCAGCGTATATTCACGCGCATCCGTGCCGACGCGTTTTTCAATTTCGACCATCTGCTCCAAAGCGCCACGATTATCGCCTTTCTGCAGAAGCGCGATGCCCATGTAGGAGCGCGCCAGTGTGTAGTCCGGGTTCAGCTTCAGGGCGGTGCGGTAGTGATCAATACCTGCATCCAGCGCACCAAGGTTGCGGTGCACATAGCCCAGATAATTGTG
>JBCCRB010000417.1:0-2790 GCA_039208465.1 Pseudomonadota bacterium | reverse complement strand
TTATCGCCGGCGATCTCGCGAAAACCGCGCAGGCGGTCCGCGGTTGAGGCGGCTTGCTGCGGGCCGCCGAGAAAACCGATGCGGTTATAGCCGCAGGCTTTTAAGTGCCGGGCCGCCATGCGTCCGCAACTAACATTGTCGATGCCGACCGTATCGACATCATGCTGATCGGAGTGACGCGCAAGGGCATGAACAACGGGCAACCCTGCATCGGAAAAGGCGGTTGAAAATTCCGGGGGCAGGGTGGAGGAAACCACCACCACGCCATCGACCGAGTATTGGCGCAGCATCGTGACCGCGCTCGTTGCATCGAAGCTGGCCGACAAATTGACCAGCAGCGGGCGCAGTTCGTTCTCCTGGAGCTGCTTGGTGAAGACATCGAACACTTCCAAATAGAACGGGTTTTGGAAATTGTTGGAGACAAGGCCGATCAATTTTGTGCGCCCGGTCGACAGGCTCGAAGCCAGAACGCTTGGCTGGTAGCCCAGCATTTGCGCGGCTTCTTCAATCCGGCGCCTCGTTTCAGCGGAGACCGAAGCGCCCGGCGTGAAGGCGCGCGAAACGGCCGAGCGCGAAACACCGGCTTGCTCGGCGACCTCTTTCAGCGTTATCCGTTTTTTCGACGGCTGCATGATATTCGTGTAGTCCTGACTTGACCTGTTTGCAACCGGTTGCAAATAGTGCGGCGGATCATGGAGGAACCGATGAGCGACATTCAACATTATATTAATGGCGAGGCGTATCCCGGTGCCTCGTCGCGCCGGGCCGATGTGTTCAATCCGGCTATCGGCAGCGTGGCGGCGACGGTCGCGCTTGCGGACGATGCAGATGTCAACGCTGCGGTTGCTGCGGCCAAGGCCGCATTTCCAGATTGGCGGGCGATGCCACCCCTGCGGCGCGCGCGCATCATGGATCGGTTCAAGACTATTTTGTGGGAGCGTGCCGACCAGTTGGCCGAGGTCATTTCATCGGAGCATGGCAAGACGCATCCTGATGCGCTGGGTGAGGTGACGCGCGGCATTGAGGTGGTCGAATTTGCCACCGCTGCGCCAACGTTTCTCAAGGGCGAGTTTTCCGAAAGTGTCGGCACCGGCGTCGACACGCATATGATCCGCCAGCCGCTTGGCGTTGTTGCCGGCATTACGCCGTTCAACTTTCCGGCCATGGTGCCGATGTGGATGTTCCCGGTTGCGCTGGTGTGCGGCAATACATTTGTGCTGAAACCATCCGAGCGTGATCCTTCGGCGTCTCTGTTGCTCGCCGCCTGGCTAAAAGAGGCGGGCCTGCCGGATGGTGTGTTCAATGTTGTCCACGGTGACAAGACGGCGGTTGACGCGATCCTGACTCATCCGGACATCAAGGCGGTCAGCTTTGTCGGGTCGACGCCGATCGCCAAATATATCCACGAAACCGGCACCGCCAATGGCAAGCGGGTGCAGGCGCTGGGCGGCGCGAAAAACCACATGGTGATCATGCCTGATGCCGATCTCGACATGGCGGCCAGCGCGCTGATGGGCGCCGCTTACGGCTCTGCCGGCGAGCGCTGCATGGCGATTTCGGTTGCCGTGCCGGTGACCGACGCGGTTGCCGACGCGCTGATCGACAAGCTGGTGCCGCAAATCGAAGCGCTGAAGATCGGCCCGGCAGCGGATCGCGATAGCGATATGGGACCGGTCGTGACCGCCCAGCATCGTGACAAGATTTTGGGCTATATCGACCAGGGTGAAAAAGAGGGCGCGAAAGTCGTCGTTGACGGGCGTCAGTTCAACCAGAACAAGCAGGGCTATGAGAATGGCTATTATGTCGGGGGCACGCTGATCGACAATGTGACGCCGGACATGACGATCTGGAAGGAAGAGATTTTCGGTCCGGTCCTGTCGGTGGTGCGGCGTGACTCCTATGCCGATGCGGTCGATCTGATCCACAATCATATGTATGCCAATGGCACGGCCGTCTTCACGCGTGATGGCGATGTGGCGCGCAAATTCTCGCAGGACATCGAAGTCGGCATGGTTGGCGTCAATGTGCCGATCCCGGTGCCAATGGCGTTTCACTCTTTTGGTGGCTGGAAAGCATCGATCTTCGGCGATCATGCGATGCATGGCATGGAAGGGGTGCGGTTTTTCACCCGCATCAAAACAACGACCAGCCGCTGGCCGACAGGATTGGCGGAGGACCCGGCCTTCACCATGCCAACGCTTGGGTAGGATGAGCGTATGAAGCTTTTGCGTTATGGCGCGCCGGGGGCTGAAAAACCCGGGATGCTGGATGCCGATGGCCAAATCCGTGATCTGTCCGGTCACGTCGGTGATATTGCCGGGGCGGTGCTGGAACCGGAGGGGATCGCCGCGCTCGGCGCGCTTGATCCATCGACATTGCCCTTGGTGGCGGGCGATCCCCGCATCGGTCCGTGCGTCGGGCAGGTGGGTAAGTTCATCTGCATCGGGCTGAACTATGCCGACCATGCCGCTGAAAGTGGATTGGACGTGCCGCCGGAACCGGTGATGTTCATGAAGGCGACATCGGCGATCTGCGGGCCGAATGACAATGTGGAAATTCCGCGCGGATCAAAGGCGACCGATTGGGAAGTTGAGTTGGGCGTCGTGATTGGCCGCGCCGCGAAATATGTCGATGAGTCCAATGCGTTGGCTCATGTGGCCGGCTATTGCGTGATCAATGATGTGTCGGAGCGCGACTTTCAGCTTCACCGTGCCGGGCAGTGGGTCAAGGGCAAATCGGCCGACACGTTCGGGCCGATCGGGCCGTGGCTGGTGACGGCCGATGAAATTG
>JBCCRB010000416.1:0-2797 GCA_039208465.1 Pseudomonadota bacterium | reverse complement strand
ATTTTGATTACACGCTTCGGACCTTTGGCGATGGCGCCTATCTCCAGCACAACCGTCAGATCGCCGATCAGGTGGCCGGCGTTGTCACTTATGTAAAAGCGCTGACGGGGCGGTTCCCCGAATATGGGTATGACGTAAAGTTCATCGTCGCGAGCGGTAACAAGGTCGTGGTGCACAGCCATGTGACGCTCAAGGCGGCCCATCGGGGCAATGAGCGCAAGGGTTTTATCATCACCGATACATTCCGGCTCGAAAATGGCCGCTTGGCCGAACATTGGGATGCGATCCAGCCTATTGATCTGTTTGCCCGTTTCATCGTCCTGATGACCGGCGGGCAAGTCGCCAACAGCAATCCGACTTTCTAGAGTGCGGTTAATTCTCACGCAGAATTGACTGTGGCGGGCGGTTGCTTGCGCGATGTTGCCTATCAGGGGCGTTTAATTGTCATATGGCGGTGCCTAGCTATCACGCATAGCATCACCGCAGCTTTGGAGGCTTTGTATGACATCGACCTTGTTTTCACGCCGACAGATCCTGACCGCGACCGGCGGCCTTGCTGTTGCCGGGTCCTCGGGCCTGCTTGTTCCGGCCAGTGCTGCAGGACTGGCGCCAACACCAACCATGCGGGGCGGCCCTAACAATTATCGGCCCGGTGCGCCGATTGTTGAGCGCATTGGCGGCGGCGGTTTCACGATGACCGGCCGCGTTCGGCGCGCCGGGGACGGTATGCCGCTGCCCGGGCAACGCATCCAGATGTGGGCGCACACGGCAGAAGGCCATGAGCGTGATCCGCACAGCCATGGCGCAACACTGACGGACGCCAATGGCGAATTCATCATGGATATGCCGCAAATCGTGCCGGCCTTCGGGCAGGCGCATGGCCATCTGGCCTATGATAGCGGTGAGTTCAAAACCGTGTTTTTGCGGCCGCTGATGGCGAGTTCGAGCGATACGAGCCTTCACGTTGAATTTGTGCTGGAGCCGGCCTGATCGCACTTATGTCGGCCCGCACGCATCGCCTATCCGGTTTGCTGATTTGGGCGGCGGTGGTTGTTATCATCCTGTTGGCGCTGTTCGCTTCCGCGAGTAGCCCGTTTCTGCAGTGGCGTGATCCTGTCTACCAGTTGGCGAGTTTTGCCGGCATCGGCGCCTTTGTCCTGATGCTCTTCCAACCCTTGTTGGCGACCGGGCTTGTGCCCGGCCTGCCCGGCTATGGCGGGCGGCGGGTCCATTTCTACCTCGGTCTTTTGGTTGTGGCGTTGGTCTCGGTGCATGTTGGCGCGCTTTGGATCACCAGCCCGCCCGATGTCGTCGATGCGCTGCTTTTCGTATCACCCACGCCGTTTTCCCATTGGGGTGTCGGTGCGATGTGGGCGCTTTTTGCGGCGGCTGTCGTCGCGAGCTTGCGCCGTTTCTTGCCGATCCGATACCGAAATTGGCGCCGGCTGCACGTGACGCTGGTCACGACCGCCGTGGCAGGCACGGTGTTGCACATGTTGTTGATAGAAGGGGTGATGGAGCCCCTATCAAAAGTCGCGCTCTGTATTGTCGTTGTCAGCGCGTTGCTGATCGCATTGGCACGGCGCAATCAGCGCGTTTGACGGGTACATAAAAAAGCCCGACGCGAAGGCCGGGCTTTTTTGTTCTTTGATCTCGGTTTGATCAGATCAGTTTTGCCATCGCGACGGCCGTGTCGGCCATGCGGTTGGAGAAGCCCCATTCATTGTCGTACCAGGACAGGATCGCAACGAAAGTACCGTCCATTACCGCGGTTTTCTCGGTGTGGAAGATCGATGAATGCGGATCATGGTTGAAGTCCATCGAGACGAGTTTTTCATCGGTGTAGCCAAGGATGCCTTTCAGCGCGCCATCAGCGGCATCGCGGATCGCCTGGTTAACCTCGTCAACGCTGGTCTCACGTTTTGCGATGAATTTCAGATCGACAATCGACACATTCGGCGTCGGTACGCGCATGGCAAAGCCATCGAGCTTGCCGTTCAGGTCGGGCAGCACGAGGCCGACCGCTTTGGCAGCGCCGGTTGAAGTCGGGATCATGTTCATCGCGGCAGCGCGGGCGCGATAGAGGTCTTTGTGCATCGTGTCGAGCGTCGGCTGGTCTCCGGTGTAGGAGTGGATGGTGGTCATCATGCCCTTTTCGATGCCGATGGCATCGTTGAGCACTTTGGCAACCGGTGCCAAGCAGTTGGTGGTGCACGAAGCGTTGGAGACGATGATGTCGTCCTTTGTGAGCACGTCATCATTGACGCCATAGACGATTGTCTTGTCAGCGCCGGCGCCCGGTGCGGAAATCAGCACGCGTTTTGCGCCCGCTTCCAGATGCGCTGCTGCCTTTTCCTTGGACGTGAAAATACCGGTACATTCCATGACGATATCGATGTCCATCTCGCCCCAGGGTAGTTTGGACGGGTCGCGCTCGGCCAGAACTTTGAAGCTTTCTTTGCCGATATGGATGCGGTCGCCTGACACGGTCACATCGCGCGGAAACTTGCCGTGGACACTGTCAAAGCGCATCAGATGTGCGTTGGTTTCCACCGGACCGAGATCATTGATCGCGACAATATCGATATCGTCACGGCCAGACTCATAGATTGCACGCACGATATTGCGTCCGATACGGCCGAAACCGTTGATAGCAACCTTGGTTTTCATGTCATAACTCCCCGTCGATTGGTTGGATGGTCTCAGGCATCTTCGTGTGAAGCGCCATCATGCAGTTTTGCTTCCGCGGCGGCAATAATGGCGTCCGCGGTAATGCCGAAATGTTCATAAAGCGCCT
>JBCCRB010000415.1:0-2818 GCA_039208465.1 Pseudomonadota bacterium | reverse complement strand
TGGTCATTGATGCGATGGATGGCGTGGATGAACCCGATGAGCGGGACATCATAGAAATGGTCGGCACGTTTTATGGTGCCTTTTCGCTCGGCCGGTTTCAATTGGAAGGGTTGCGCGCCCGTGCCCCTTCCGACGGTAGCGCCCCCAACGCAGTTGATATGGCGCGGCTGACCATCGCGGATCTGTCAGCCGATGGCCTTGGCGAAATCAGCATCGATGATCTGGCGCTTACCGGCCCGAACGGCGAAGACGTTCAAATCGGCCGTTATGCCTTCGAAGGAATCGGTTTCCCGCCGCTTGCCGCGTTGATGGATCTGGAACGGGCAGTGCTGGAGGATGATGTCGCTTCTATCCTGAAGGCGCTGCCGACCCTTCAACGTATCGTGCAAAACGGCGTAGTCGTGATCGTGCCGGACGAAGGGACTGATTTCAGCCTCGCATCGAGCACGCTTGAAATGGACGGTCACATAGGCTCGGTGCCAACCCAGATACGGACCGACATTCAGCAAATGCGGATAAATTTGGAAGCACTTGATCCACAAGAACGCGAAACTTTCGACCAACTTGGCCTTGATGAGATCACAACCGATGCGCAGGCGCAGGTAAGTTGGCGCCGTGATACCACTGATGTCGATCTGAACTTTCTCGTCGACGTCGATCAATTGGGCTCGCTGACCGGCGAGGGTGTTATCGGTAACATTCCCGCCATCGTGTTCGACGAGCCAAGCCAGGTCTCCCTGTTTGCGCTGCTCGGCGCGACGTTAAACTCTTTCGCCTTGCGCTATGAAGATGCCGGTGCGGTGGAGCGTGCCATTGTTGCAAATGCCTCGCAGGAAGGGCTTGGCTATGAGGCCATGGAGCTACGTTGGAAAGGCATGGTCCCGGTGCTTTTATCGGAGTTGGACGATGCCGAACTGGCCGGGGAAATAGCCGACGCACTGACCGCGGTCATCGAGCGCGGCGCGCCCTTTGCGATCAGCGCGACTGCCATGCCACCGCTTCCGCTGGCCGCGCTGTCCGCATCAAGGCCGGCCGCTTTGGCCCGCCTGTTTGAATTTCAGGTAGAAAACCGTTGAGGCTGAAAGCGGGCCTCTAGCGGCCCGCCACGCAGTAAGCGCGCTAGTGTGCCTTAAATGACGATCACGCGCGTGCCGATCGGCGTGCGATCATAAAGATCGGCAACATGATCATTGATCATGCGGATGCAACCGTTGGAGACCGATTGGCCGATGCTCCAGGGCTGTGTTGTGCCATGGATCCGATAATAGGTATCCCGCTTGCCCTTGTACAAATAAAGCGCCCGCGCACCCAACGGGTTCCCCGGACCGCCTGGCACGCCATTGGCATATTTGGCATATTTGTGCGGTTCGCGACGAATCATGTTGGCCGTCGGTGTCCAGCTCGGCCATTTGGCTTTGCGCGCGATCGTGGCTGAACCTTTAAAAGCCAAGCCAGCCCGCCCTACGCCAACCCCATAGCGCCGTGCACGTGAGCGTGACTCGACCAGATAGAGGAAGTGATTGCGCGGATCGACCACAATGGTGCCCGGCTCATACCCGGTAAAGCGCACGCGCTGCGGCATGTATTTTTCAGGCAGTTTGAAATTACGGTACTTGGCCGTGTGGTGCGCCAGCACTGGCGAGGCGATGCCCGCACCCGCAACCGCACTCAATCCGACCATAAGAGAACGACGTGTGATCATGATATTCCCCGAATTGCACGAACCGGAGCCTAACGATCACAATCTGAACGGTCGATAAACGCGAGCCCGTCGACGCGGCCATCTCACGCAAAATTTACCAGATTAGCACCTGCGGCAGCTCAATTGGCCAAAAGGACGGTCAGCCATTGACCGCCAGCAATTGGTTGCGCGCCGCATGATATTCCGCGTCCAGTCGGTCGACCAGCGTGGCGGTTTTTGTAATTTCCTTAACGGCGCCGATGCCCTGGCCGCAGCCCCAAATATCCTTCCACGCCTTTGATCCGGCTTGCGCCGCTTTTTCAAAGTCCATTTTGGTCGGGTCAGCCTCCGGCAGTTTCTCGGGGTCCATACCGGCCTTGGCGATGGACGGTTTCAGGTAATTGCCATGGATGCCGGTGAAGTAATTGGAATAGACGATGTCCTTGGCGGCACTGTCGACGATCATCTGCTTATATTCATCCACAGCGCGGGCCTCCTCAGTGGCGATGAAGGGCGAGCCGATATAGGCCATGTCGGCGCCCATCGCCTGCGCGGCGAGGATCGCGCCGCCGGTCGAGATCGAGCCGCTCAAGAGCAACGGTCCGTCAAACCATTCGCGGATTTCCTGGACAAGGGCAAACGGGCTCAGGGTGCCCGCATGCCCGCCGGCGCCAGCAGCGACCGCCACAAGCCCGTCAGCGCCTTTGCGGATCGCTGAATGCGCGTGCTTATTATTGGTGATGTCGTGAAGCACGATGCCGCCATAGGAATGGATGGCCTGGTTCACTTCCGGCACTGCACCAAGAGACGAAATGACGATCGGCACCTTGTATTTTACGCACATGGTCAGATCATGTTCCAACCGTTTGTTGGACATGTGTACGATCTGGTTCACCGCGTAAGGTGCAGCAGGCCGTTCCGGATTTTGCGCGTTGTAGGCGTCGAGCTCTTCGGTAATTTGGGCCAGCCATTCATCGAGCTGCGATTCAGGGCGCGCATTCAGCGCTGGAAACGAACCGACAACGCCAGCCTTGCATTGTTCAAGGACCAGGCTGGGATTGGAGATGATGAAAAGCGGCGCGGCCACGACCGGGATCCGAAGATTGTCTTTCAAGATAGCAGGTAGCGCCAATTCAC
>JBCCRB010000414.1:0-2868 GCA_039208465.1 Pseudomonadota bacterium | reverse complement strand
GGCGGGCGTTTTGTAATTCGTAGGAGGGTTTTGCATCGTGCAAACTCACTTTTTTCGCAATGTCGGGAATAGTACGCACCGCCTGGACGTATTATTCGCAACCGACCGAAAAAAATGGACCAAATCATGAAAGGCACAATGACCCGCAGCGCTGAAGCGCAGCAAACCGGCCTTGATCAGCGCGCAGCGCTGGCGCCTTGGATTGGGTTCCTTATGGCCGCTTTTGTTGGTGCGGGCGCGATCATGGCTGCCTCTGAATGGGTGTTGGGCCTGCCATTCACATCACAAAGCGTTTTAATCGCCACATTTCTTTACCTGGCAGCAGCTGGCGTAACCGGCTTCGCCATCCACACCAGCTACCCGCATGAAAGGCTCGGCTGGTGCAATCGCGTCACGCTGGCACGGCTTGTGGTGGTCACCATTCTTGCAGCCGCGCTCATAGAAGGCACCGAGCCGCAAATGCCATTGCTTGTCTTGGCAGCCCTCTCATTGTGTCTTGATGGCGTCGATGGATGGCTCGCCCGGCGTGAAGGTCTTTCATCGGCATTCGGCGCGCGATTTGATGTTGAGGTTGATGCTGCCTTTGCGCTTCTGCTGGCGGTCTATGGCGCGCGCACCGGTGTCGCCGCGCCCTACGTTATTCTGCTCGGCCTGCCGCATTATCTTTTCTGGATCGCCAGAAGTCTGTTGCCCTGGCTGAATGCACCGCTGCCCGAACGGTTCAGCCGCAAGGCGGTCTGCGTTTTGCAAATCGCCGTCCTGATGTTGCTGCTCGTCCCGCAACTGGCGGGCAGCGCATTCTTGAATGTGGCGGTCGCGGCTGTGGCGTTGGCGCTGATATGGTCATTCGGGCGCGACATCGCCTTTCTGTATCGGAGCCGCACGTGACGCCGGCTTTCTTCAAAACACATGGCGCGACGCTTTTATGGGCGTTGCTGGCGCTTGCCATTTTGCATCTTGTGCTGATCCAGCCCAACCATCCGGACGCGGTGTCCTGGTGGGCGCTGCTTTTGTTCCCGCTTGAACTGCCCGCCATCGTTCTGGCGCTGCTTGCCTTCGGGCAAAGCCGCGCGGGCTTCTACCTGCGTATCGTACTGGTCGCCGTGCTGACCATCATCGCGGCGCTCAAGGCGGCTGATTTTGCCATGTTCGTCTCGCTGAGCCGCGGCTTCAATTTGGTTGCGGATTTCCCGTTGATCATCTCGCTCTACCAATTGGTGGTCGGTGCGTTTGGCGCAGCCGTGGCTGTGCTGCTGATCATTAGTGCAGTTCTTGCATTAATCGGCCTCGCAGCCGCACTTTGGTGGGCATCTCGCACGATTGCGCGCCTGCCACTGCCAAAACCGACGCCCATGATCGCGGGCGCGGCTGCCATCGCCGCGACCGCCATTGCCGTGACCGAGATCGGCGCAACGATGCGCAAATGGGATGCCCCGTTCGATACGCCGGGAACCGCCTTTACCGCCCGGGTTGGCGTCGAGCGCTACGAGATGATGCGCGACACGCTCGCCGAATTGCGCAGCTTCCGGGCAGCGGCGCTTGAAGACCCTTTTGCGGGCCAGACAAACCTTTTTGATGCCGTCGACCGCGATGTGCTCGTCATTTTCGTGGAGAGTTACGGCCGTACCAGCTTCGACACGCCGCTCTTTGCTGATTTACATTTGGAAACCCTGCGAAAAGCCGAGCGCATGCTGTCGGGCGAGGGGCTCTCCATGGCCTCGACATTTCTGACAGCGCCGACACAGGGCGGGCAAAGCTGGCTCACCCATGCGACGTTTGCCAACGGCCTGTGGGTCGACAATCAGACCAGCTATCGCGCCGCGTTAAACAGCGGCCGTCAGACGCTTTTTCACTTGGCGGCAGAGGCCGGATTTCACACCGCAGCCGTGATGCCGCAAATCACGCTGGATTGGCCTGAATCGCGCGCCATGGGCTTTGATACGATCCTGGCGGCGGCCGACCTCGGCTATCAGGGCGCGGCCTTTAATTGGGTCACCATGCCGGACCAATTCACCTTCGCGGCCATGGACCGCTTGTTGCCGTCGACCGATCAGCACCTTTTTGTGCAAATCGCCACCGGATCGTCGCATGCCCCCTGGATCCCGGTCCCCCAACTGATGGACTGGGACGCGCTGGGCGATGGCACGATCTTTGATGAACTGGTCGCCGCCAGCGAACAGCCGAGCGACGTCTGGCGTGACAATGACCGCGTGCGCGCGCAATACCGGCTGGCCGTCGATTATGCCCTGCAAACGGTGTTTGCCTATGCGCAGCGCCGCGCTGAAGAGCCGCCCTTGATGCTGATCATTGGCGACCATCAGGCCGCAGGATTTGTTGCGCTCGATGAGCGCCCGCATGTGCCGATGCATGTCATCGGGCCGAAACACCTTGTCGATTTGGTTGCCGATGATGAGTTCGTGCCGGGCCTGATCCCGTCGGCGCAAAGGCAATTGCGCCCGATGTCGGATTTGCGCGCCCATTTGATCCAGTCCCTGACGTCGACCGAGATGGCGGGGGCCACGCCATGAGCCATGCCGCCACACAACGGAAGATGCCAAGCCCCTGGCTTGCGCTGCGTATTGCCATCACGCTCGCCATCTTCGCTGTTCTGTGGCAGGCCGCGAGCGGCCCGCAGATCCTCCAGGTGATCGCCAACGCGTCACCGGTCTGGCTGGCGGCGGCCGTGGCCGCCCTAATCGCGCAAACATTGCTATCAGCCCAACGATGGCGCATGACCGCGGCCCAGCTCGGCCAGTATCTGTCGGGGCCAAGCTGATGGCCGGCGGCCACTCGCTGCTGCCGATGATGAAGCTGCGGCTCGCCGTGCCGTCCGTCATCGTCGACATCGATCGTCTCGACGACCTGTCC
>JBCCRB010000413.1:0-2879 GCA_039208465.1 Pseudomonadota bacterium | reverse complement strand
GGGACTTTTCACCTATTATGAGTCCCGGCGGCACGCAAAGGAAAAATTCACGCGGTAAAGTTGCGCACAGGAAAGCCCGGCACCATGCGCCGGGCCAATAGCCGATTTTACTGCGGAACGGCGGGGGCTTGCGGTGCTGTTTCGCCGCCGTCACCCGGGACGGCTGGCGTTTCCGCCTGCGGCGCTGCCGGTGTCTCAGCCGGGCTTTCACCGCCCAACAGGTCCAAAACGCCGCCAGAGCCGGTCGGGACCGTGCCATCTTCGCGGGTTTCACCGATCGACGGGATCTGGTTGAGCACGTCGCCCGGATTGTCGGAATAGCGTGCCAGCAGGCCCAGCGCGATCGATGTGGCAAAGAACGCAACGCCGAGATAGGTCGTTAAGCGCGCCAACGGATTGGTCGCTGCGCGGCTTGCCATAAAGTTGCCGCCACCGCCGCCAATGCCAAGGCCGCCACCTTCAGACCGTTGCATCAGGACAACGGCCACAAGGGCCAACACGATCATGAGGTGGATGACGATAAGTACAGTTTCCATCACGGTCTCGAATATTCAATTGTTTGGGCACGCCATAGACTGTCGGCATGGCGATGCCAAGTCAGTAAGAACGGCTTTACGCGTCTGCCAAATCCGCCGCCGTTTGGCAAATGGCGAGGAAATTCTCCGATTTCAAGCTCGCACCGCCAATCAGGCCGCCATCGACATTGGGCACGGCCAGTATCTGCTCGGCATTGGAAGGTTTGAGGGAACCGCCATACAGGATGCGGAATTTGGATCCATCAGCGCCGAACCTTTCTACCAATTGCTCGCGGATAAAGGCATGCATCACGTCAATATCGTGTTCGGATGGCACCAGGCCGGTCCCAATCGCCCAGACCGGCTCATAGGCGATCACAACATCTTTCGACGCGGCGTCTTCAAACAAAGAGCCTGCCAATTGCCGCCCGACGACATCGGTTGCCTGCCCTGCTTCACGCTCTTCGCGCGTCTCGCCGACGCATACGATGGCCGTCAGTTGCGCGGCGACTGCAGCCTGTGCCTTCGCCATCACGTCAATATCGGTTTCATCATGATCAGCGCGGCGCTCTGAATGGCCGACAATGACCATTTGTGCCCCACAATCGGCAATCATGTTGGCTGACACGTCGCCCGTATGGGCGCCATTTTCCGCGCGATGGCAGTCTTGCGCACCGACTACCAAAGGCGTGCCATCGGATATGCGCACTGCGCGTTCGCAAAGCGTTGCCGGCACGCAGATTGTCGCATCAATGTGCTGCCGGTGGGCTGCAACACCGTCGGCGATGGCGCGCAGGGTCGGCAAATCTTCTGCTGTCCCGTTCATTTTCCAATTTCCAGCGACCAATGGGCGAATATTGGGTGTCATCGTTTTCTTGTTGCCTCCATCATCTTGCCATGCGTTAGCCGGTTTCACGCGCAAGGTGAAGCGCAGCGCTTGCACTTGGCAGGTGGCATCCGTAATGGGAACAGAAATTTTGGGAGATGTTACATCATGATGGACGCTCTGCGGTCATTGTCGCGCTCTTGGGTCGGTATCGCCCTGCTCGGCCTGTTGATTGCCGGCCTTTTGGTTTTTGGCGTTGGCCAGTCGGGTCAGGTCGGCGCCAATGCGGTCGTTACCGCCGGACAAAGCCAAGTCTCCATGGTTGAATATCGTCTGGCCTATGAGCGGCAGATCAACGCCTTATCCCAACAGTTTGGCACCCGCCTGTCGCGCGAACAAGCGCGGCAATTCGGCCTGGAAAGCCAGGTGTTAAGCCAAATTGTCACCGGCGCGGTTCTCGACGAACAGGCCCGGGTGATGGGTTTGGGTCTCTCTGAAGGCCGACAGGCGCAGTTGATTGGTGATCTCTATCCGGAGTTCTACCGTGCCGATGGGCGCTTTGACCGTGATCAGTTACGATTTGTGCTGTCACAGCAACGTATTACGGAAGCGCAATTTCTCGATTCCATCAACAATGCCGCACGCCGCCAGCAGATCATTGAGGCTGTTTCAGATGGCGTGGCCGTACCGGCCTTTTTCCTTGATCAGCAACAGCGTCATCAGGGGCAGACACGCGATCTGGAACTGATCGAAATCGGTGAAGACGCCGTTGGCGAGATCGCGGCGCCTTCTGACGCGGCATTGACAAGCTATTTCGACGCCAATCGCGACCGCTATCGCGCGCCCGAATATCGGACGGTGAAGATCCTGGAACTGACGCCTGCCTTGTTGGCGAATGCTGACACGATCGATGAAGCGACGGTGCGCGCCGAATATGAGGCCCGCATCGACCGGTTCCGTCAGGCGGAACAACGCACGGTCCGGCAACTCGTCTTTTCCGACCGTGAGGCAGCGCTGGCGGCGCGCGAGCGCGTGATCGCGGGCGAAAGCATCGACACGATTGTCGGCGAGATGGGCCGGACGATGGCTGATGTAACGATCGGCACGTTCACGCAGGCCGGTTTCCCCGATCAAAGCCTTGCGGAAGCGGCTTTTACGTTGGCCGAAGTCAATCAAATCTCCGATGTTGTTGATCGTGCTTTCGGTCCGACAATTGTCTGGGTGACGGAAATCCTGCCTGAACAGACACAACCCTTTGAAGACGTGCGCGATGAACTCGCCGCCGCGCTCGCGCAGGCGGAAGCCAATGACATTCTCCTAAGCGTCAGCGATGCCTATGAGGATGCGCGCGCGAGCGGCGCCACGATGGAAGAAGCGGCCGCCGCCCAGCAATTAACGCTCGTGACGATTGACGCGGTCGACGCAACCGGTCGCGACAAGGACGGTGCACCCGTCGATTTGCCCGCTTCCAACGAGCTACTGCGTGAGATCTTTACCGCCGACATTGACGTTGAAAACCCGCCGCTGGCCGCGACGCC
>JBCCRB010000412.1:0-2887 GCA_039208465.1 Pseudomonadota bacterium | reverse complement strand
CGGCGTGTCGCTTGCGCGTCGCATCGGTGCGATCGACGCCGATTGGATCACCGGCGGTTCACCATCAAACGGGTCTGTGGGCGCATCGACAGCTTTTGTTTCAATATCCGTAGCCGCGTCCTCATCAGCCGGTTCCGACCAACTTGTGCCGCCCACATCCTGATCATCGACAACCAGATCGGCCATGCGCGCGATACCAAAGCCGCGATACCCGCCGAAATTGCGCTCACGATCATAATAGGGCAGGGCAGCCAGATCGATCGGGACACGCAAATCTGTGTCCTGAACGGGCCAGAGAACGCTTTTGCCCGACCATGTATTGCGCTGGCGCAAGGCCGCGCTGACATCGCCATCCCTGTCCATGGCATAGGCCGCCGAAACATCGTCAAACGATTTGCCAATCACATCGGCGCTCGCCGGTCCGACAGCCATCGCAAACTCTGCTGACATGTCGACAAACACACCATCGCGGTCGGTTTTCCAAACAAATCGTATCGGCGCCGTTTCCAGCTCATCCGGCGACCAATAATCAGCCCCATCTTCTTGCACGCTTTGTTTCTCCTGCCGTTTTTGCCCCTCGGCATTGGCTGCAACATTGGCGCGAGGCGTATCCGGCGATTTTGCCGATAATGCAGCCGCTTTTTCAGTTTCTGGCGCAATGGTTACCGGCGGTCTCGTTGATACCGGGGAGGCGGACGGCATCAACAGAAACAGAAATCTGTCTGGCGCCACTGACAAATGCCCGACACCAACGGCGTAGTGACCGTGGCTGGTTTCGACGATGCGCTTGACCATGCGGTCATCTTCGGCGGCGCAGACAATGCACAGATCGCGTCGTTGCGCGACATCGATACGATCCTGCGGAAAGCGTGTAGTCGCCTCGACAATCGCGCCGGTATCATCAATGATGGCTGCCGAAGCGTCATCCTCGTCAAGGCCGAGCAGCGATCCGGCCAGCCCCGGACCATCTGCTGCCATTCTTGGCGGCGCAAAGGCCACGACCGCCAGATCCAAATTCTGCGTGCCGCGAAACATGAAGGGGTAAAGCGCCATCTGAATCAGCGCCGGGATGGTCCCGCTGGTGCGCGCCGCTGCGACCCTTTTGGAGTCAATAGGGCGTCTGAGCGCCGAGGTCAGTTGCCGCGCTCCCGCGCCGTCGACCAGCGCGAAATCGCCATCGAGAACCGCGCCAACATGGGGCAAGCCGAGCCATTGCGCTGCCACGCCATTGGCCCAACGCACAGACAACGTTCCTCGGTCAACGATGACAACCGCCTCACCAGCCAGCAAATGGTCGCGGACATGATCCGTAACCGCAACGTCTAGATAAGCGATGTCTGCCCAGTTCATGGCCATATCCTCAGTGCCTACCCGATGGCAAAGACTTAACAAGTCCTTAATGCCAGATGGTTTCTGCGTGCGTCCAGCGTAAAACAGACGCCAGCAACGATCCGTCTTGATTAGCGTTAATTTGTGCGGTGCACAATAAATATTGCAACGCACAAAATTCTGTGTTAGAGCATGTCGAAAGTCTAGGAGAAAAAGCTATGGCAAAGAAACCCTCAACGACAAACCCAACCGGTTTGCCCACTGATCCTGCAAAAATGCTTGAGCAGGTTCGTAAGGCTGCCGAAGACAATCTTGCCGCCGTTAAAGACAATTTTGAAAAGGCGCAAAACCTGCTGACCTCGCTGCAAAAAGATGCCGAAGACAGCCTGGAGAGCGTGCAGGCGCAAGGGGCGAAGATTTCGATGGCAGTCATCGATACGGTGCGTCAGAGCACTGAAGCCAATCTGAAACATGCCGAGAAACTTGTTGGCGTTACGTCAATCGCCGAGTTGATTGAGCTGCAATCCTCGTTCCTGCGTTCCCAAGCCGAACAGACCATGGAAACTTCCAAATCGATGCAGGCCATGTATCAGGAAGCCGGTACGGAAATGCTCAACGACGCAAAAAGCGCCGCTGAGAAAACCCTGTCGGATCTCAACAAACGCTGAAGTTGATACAACGCGCCGCGCGTTGAGATATTCAACGCGCGGTCGATAAAAACCAGATTTCAGCACGCAAACCAGATACGCCATCTTGCAAAAGCGGCGTGTCGCGGATATTGCGCCCCTTGCAGCAATGCGGGCGTAGCTCAGTTGGTTAGAGCGCTGGATTGTGGCTCCAGAGGTCGGTGGTTCAAATCCACCCGCTCGTACCATTGCCGCAGACTTTCTCAGCAACCCCAAAAATGTGTGGCGGGTCTCTCATCTGTATCGGACGCAATTGGCATCCGGTGCATCAGGCGATCACAAGAATGAGCCCTGATCCTCATCGCTAGCCGATTTGGGTTTTCGGCGGTCGGCTCCACCCCCCGCAACGACCACATCACGCCGGGATTGATCACCAAATTCGATCTGCAGGGCCTTGCCTACAGCAAGCTTGGCGCCACTACGCACCGGATTTCCGTTATCGTCGCGAACCAGCGCATAGCCTCGGGCCAGCACATTTTTATAGGACAAGGACTGAAGAAGCTGCTGCAAGCGTGTCATGTCGGCCGACGAGCGCTCCAGTCGGCGGTGCACAGCGCGATCGATCTGGCTGGTAATAGCGCCAACCCGCTCACGATTGCCCGCGATGCTGCGTTCAATCGTTGCCGGTTTGAACCGCGATGAGGCATGCGCGAGGGCGCGGCCGGCCGTCCCGATAAAGCGTTCATAGGAAGTTGGCAGCGATTTACTCAATTGGCCCAATGTGCCGCGTGCCAGCGACAGCCTTGCGTCCAGCCGTTCCGGCGAAATCCGCGCCGCACTGCGTGTAAAGTCAATCCGGCGGCGTGCGACGTGACGATCGAGCCCGGAACCAAGCCTTAGAGCTACGCCGTCAAGCTTCTGACGCGGCAGGG
>JBCCRB010000411.1:0-2894 GCA_039208465.1 Pseudomonadota bacterium | reverse complement strand
GGTCGATTGATCAACGGTCATGGCTTAGGCGGGCACCATGGCCAGCGCGGCAGCCGCACGATCGGCCTCGGCGCGCAGTTCGGGCCAGGCGGGGACATCGGTGTCCCATTCGACGAGCACAGGCCTTGCACCACCTGTACACAGGCTGTGCACCAGTAGATCCCACACGGGTTCAACGGCTTCGCGCCCGTGGCTGTCGATCAACAGAGGGCGACCAGCGTCATCTTTGTCTTCGTCGTGGCCGCCGACATGGATCTCACCGACATGGGCCAGCGGATAGGCGTCGATATAGTTTTGCGGGGTGTAATCGAGGTTCGTGGCGGAAACGAAGACGTTGTTCACATCGAGCAACAAGCCGCAGCCGGTACGGCGCACAATCTCGGCTAAGAAATCCGTCTCTGACCATGTGCTCTCGGCAAAGGCCAGATAGCTTGACGGGTTTTCGAGCAGCATTTGCCGTCCGAGGGTCGTCTGTACCTCGTCAATATGGTCAGCGACGCGGGTCAGAGTGTCATTGGTGTAGGGCAGGGGCAGGAGGTCGTTTAGGAACTCAGCCCCATGGGTCGACCAGGCCAGGTGTTCGGAAAAGGAAGCCGGGTTCAACCAACTCACAAGGTGTTTCAGGCGGGCGAGGTGATCGGCGTCGAGCCGTCCTTCACCGCCAATCGACAGGCCCACACCGTGAACCGAAATCGCAAACCGTTCGGACAAAGCGCGCAACTGCGCCAAAGGCCGTCCACCGTCGCCCATGTAATTCTCTGCATGCACCTCAAGCCGTGCCACAGGACCCGGTTCATTTAGCAGGTCTGAAAAATGCTGCGGCTTGTAGCCGACGCCAGGGGCGGTGGGCAGCACATTTTGGCGGTGAGAGGCGTCAAGCATAGAAGGTCTCGCGCGGCGGAAGTGTAGGATGGGCGCAGCGCCCATCCTACAAAGGGGTCTTATGCTGGCAGATCGCGGTCGAGCGGCTCAAGGGAACCTTCGCGCGCTGTGCCGTCTGCCAGTGCTGGCAGTTCGATTTCGGCGCATGTGCCCGCGTCAACGAGGGTCCAGGCGTTGCCCTGGTAATCGACGGTGGACGTGCCGGCGCATGTTGTGCCTGGGCCTGCTGCGCAGTCATTTGCGCCTGCGAGGCTGATGCCGTAGCACTTTTCCTTCGACGCCGCTTCGGCTGTCGTTGTTGTGTGGCCCGTCAGAGCTGCAGCAACGGCACCTGCGACGGCGAGGGTTTTGATCGTGTTCGACATAGAAAACTCCATGATAAAAGTCAGTGTTGCGTGACGTGAGGCACAGATAGCGTCTCTCCCCGCGGGGATACCACTCACGAGCCTGTGTGTAACGCGCGTGTTAGAATGTGTCAGCCGAAGCCCTGAATTCTTACAAAAATATGCGCGCGACAGCCGTTTTTGCTGTCGCGCGCGTGTCTGATGTTTCAATGCCGGACTGAGTCCGCGCGATTGTTACAGCAAATCGGGTGGCGTCGCTTCTTGCCCCAGCTGCGCCACGACATCTGCAAGCGCCTCAACCTTGGTTTGCTTCTCACCCAAGCGGCGAACGGAGACGGTGCGCTCTTCAACCTCCCGATGGCCAACGGCGAGGATGACCGGCACTTTGGACAGCGAATGCTCGCGGACCTTGTAGTTGATCTTTTCGTTGCGAATGTCGGCCTCAGCCTGAACACCAGCAGCGCGCAAATCGGCGACAACCTCGTTGACGTAAGGGTCCGCCTCTGAGGTGATGGAGGCGACGACCACTTGCCGTGGAGAAAGCCAAAACGGCAAACGGCCGGCGAAGTTTTCGATCAGAATGCCGGTGAAGCGTTCGAGCGATCCAAAGAGCGCACGGTGAAGCATGACAGGCGCCAGCTTTTCCCCCGATTGCGCGACATAGGTCGAGCCGAAGCGTTCCGGCAGATTGTAATCCACCTGCAGCGTGCCGCACTGCCAGTCGCGGCCAATGGCGTCGCGCAGGACATATTCCAGCTTCGGCCCGTAAAACGCGCCTTCGCCTTCGAATATGCTGTAGGACATGCCCGCGTCTTCCAGCGTGGATTTCAGCGCACCTTCGGACAGGTCCCAGCTTTCGTCGCTGCCGATACGGTTTTCGGGGCGGGTTGAGAGTTTGACGTGCACATCCTCAAAGCCGAAATCTTTGTAGATCGACAGGATGAGCGCGTTCACCTTTGCGCATTCCTCGGCCAGCTGTTCGTTGGTGCAATAGATATGCGCATCGTCCTGGGTAAAGCTGCGAACACGCAACAGGCCGTGCAGCGCGCCGGAGGGCTCGTAGCGGTGGACCTTGCCAAACTCCGCGATCTTCATCGGTAGATCCCGATAGCTGCGCAGGCTGTGATTGTAGATCATCATATGCCCTGGGCAGTTCATCGGCTTGAGCGCGTAGTCGCGGTCATCATGGGTTTGGGCCAGGAACATGTTTTCCATGTAATTGAACCAGTGGCCTGAGGTTTCCCAAAGGTGACGATCCATAATGTCGGGCGAGTTCACTTCGACATAGCCGGCCTTTTCCTGACGCCGGCGCATGTAGCCGATGAGGGATTGGAACATGCGCCAACCGGACGGATGCCAAAAGACAGAACCCGGTGCGACCTCTTCAAAATGGAAAAGGTCCATTTCGCGGCCCAAACGACGGTGGTCGCGGCGTTCGGCTTCTTCGAGGAAGGCGAGGTGTGCTTTGAGCTTTTCTTTGCCGGTGAAGGCCACGCCGTAGATGCGCTGCAGCATCGGGCGGTTTGAATCGCCACGCCAATAGGCGCCTGCCACGCTCATCAGTTTGAACGCGTCAGCGGGCACTTGTCCGGTGTGCTGGAGGTGCGGGCCGCGGCAGAGGTCCTGCCAGTCGCCGTGCCAGTACATGCGCAGCGGCTCATCGCCCGG
>JBCCRB010000410.1:0-2895 GCA_039208465.1 Pseudomonadota bacterium | reverse complement strand
GCAACAGCGCACCGCCAAACGTGGCGGAGATCAGGAAGTATTAGCCCTTGATGGGCTGGATATTTCCCTGCCTGTCTCCCGTTGGGAAGAATTATATAGCCTGGAGCAAGGATTACTGGAGCTGGAAGCGCGCCAGCCCCGCCAAGCCCGTGTGGTTGAATGCCGGTTTTTTGGCGGGTCTTGAGCGACAAGGCTGTCTTTCGAAGGACGGACTGGCCAACGCCGACTTGGCCGAAGCGGCGGCAATGGGTGCCCAAGCCGCGGCAATCACGGTTTCACGGGCGGGCGCCAACCCACCTTGGACGCATGAACTATGAGAGCGCTTATTCAACGCGTAACCGAGGCGAATGTCGTCGTAGACGGCAAAGAAATTGGCCGCATTGAGCACGGCCTGCTCATCCTAATATGCGCCATGCAGGGCGATGCGGATGAAGCGACAGGCAAACTCGCATCCAAAATCAGCAAACTGCGCATCTTCAAAGACGACGCGGGGAAAATGAACAAATCGCTGGTCGATGTCGCGGGAAGCGCCCTGATCGTCAGCCAATTCACACTTGCGGCTGACATATCACGCGGCAACCGTCCCGGCTTTTCTCAAGCGGCCTCACCCGAAGAAGGCAAACGCCTTTATTTGAAGTTCATCGATGAGATGGCCGCACTCGGCATCAAAAGGCAAACCGGAGAGTTCGGGGCCGACATGCAGGTCAGCCTTGTCAACGACGGCCCCGTGACGATCTGGTTGGACGTCTAGATCAGCAGCCCTTTGCAACGACAAGCACCCAATTCGGGCCTTTCGCGCCTTCGGTGATGCCGATGCCAAACTCTTGCGCGCGCGGATGCAGCATGTTGGACCTGTGCCCTGCTGAATTCATCCAGCCGCTGATGATCTGTTCGCTGCGCGGATATCCCCAAGCGAGGTTCTCAGCGACCAGACAATCCTGGTAGCCTGCTGCGCGAACGCGGACCTGGCTGTTAGAACCATCGCTCCCGCGGTGACCAAAAAATCCATTACGTGACATGTCGCACGCATGGGCCATGGCAGCTTGTCCAAGTTTGCGATTAAACGTTAGCTGTGTGTGGCCGTAAGCGGCGCGGCTGGTGTTCAATCCTCGGGCAATTTCCGATGCCATTGCATTAACATTGGCCGGTGTCGCGCACGTGGACGCGGCGGCCTGGGTACCAATAAAACCGAGCGCAAGCGCTCCTAAAACAGTCGTTAAACGGTTCATATCTCATCCCCAGAGTGTAAGCAGTGAAGTAATTCTGCGTAACGAACTGGGCAATCTCATGGCGTAGCATTGTCGGTGAAGTGGCGGACCACTGCCAATTTAGCGAAGGCGTCGGCGACGAACGTCCTATGTCGGTCTTTGGCTTGCCAACACCAACAAAAGCGAACATCAAGCCATCAACACATAAGGGAGCGGCGCAATGGTCAATTTTGCGGACTACTACAAGAATTACATCGATGGCGAGTGGGTCGATGGCGGCTCGGGACGGATAGACGTTGTGAACCCCGGTACCGGTGAGGTGATCACCACTCATGCCCTCGCCAACGCGGAAGATGTTGACCGTGCCGTTCAGGCTGCAAAGCGTGTCCATCTTTCTGGCGTTTTAACTGCGCCGCGCCCTGTTGAGCGCGGACGCATGGTAAAAGCTATGGGGCAACACATCCTCGACAATCTCGACATGTACGCACAACTGCTTTGTGCTGAGCAAGGCAAACCAATGTGGGAAGCGCTGGTCGAGATCCGCGGCTCAGCTCGCTACTTTGAATACTACGGCAATCAGGCCGAAACGCTTGAAGGCAAGTCAATTCCGCTGGGCAATGGATATATCGATTACACTGTGTATGAGCCCTACGGCGTGACGGCGCATATTATCCCATGGAACTACCCGGTGGAAATGGCGGCGCGTTCTATCTCTTGCGCGTTGACCAGTGGCAACACGATCGTCGTCAAAAGCGCGGAATTGACGCCCGTCACCTCAATGATTTGGGCTCACGCTGCCGAGGCTGCCGGGTTCCCAGCCGGAACCGTAAACGTGGTCTGTGGCTACGGTCATGAGGCCGGTGCTGCGTTGGCCGGCCACCCAGACGTCCGACAGGTGGTCTTTACCGGCTCCGTAGCAACCGGATCTGCCGTGGCGCAAGCGGCGGCCAAAAACATCGCGCCCTGCGTGCTGGAACTTGGCGTGAAATCCGCGGCAATCGTGCATGATGATGCGGACCTCGATGCCTTCGAACGGGATATTCGCTGGGGCATATTCTTCAATGCCGGCCAAGTTTGTACCGCGATGAGCCGAGTTTTGGTTCACGAGAGCCGCAAGGACGAGTTGGTCGATAAGGCCGTGACAATTGCGAAATCTCTGTCGGTTGGACCGGGCGTCGATCGACCAGAATTTGGCGCAAACATGGGTCCAATGATCTCTGTGGCGCAACGCGATCGGGCAGCCGCTTTGGTTGCCGGAGCCGTCGAAGAAGGCGCAACGCTTGAAACAGGCGGTCACGCGATGAACATTCCAGGCTCCTTCCTTGAGCCGACGATACTGTCGAATGTTACCCCAGACATGACAGTGGCACAGACAGAGATTTTTGGGCCGGTGATGTCAATCATCTCATTCAAGGACGAAGACGAAGCCTTTGAAATTTCAAACGGCACCGAATTTGGACTTGTGGGCGGCGTGTTCACCAAAGACCTCGGCCGCGCCATGCGCGCCACTCGAGCGGTTCGTGCCGGCCAGGTCTTTGTCAATGAATGGTATGCGGGAGGTGTTGAAACACCTTTTGGTGGCTATGGAAAATCTGGCTATGGCCGTGAAAAGGGTCGTGAGGCGCTGTGGAATTACATGCAGACCAAAAACGTCGCCATTAAGATGAGTTCACCTGACGGCCGTCTC
>JBCCRB010000409.1:0-2903 GCA_039208465.1 Pseudomonadota bacterium | reverse complement strand
TGAAAATGGGCCGCGATCGTTCACGCGCACAACAATTGTATGATTGTTCTGCAGGTTCGTGACGCGCGCATAGGATGGCAGCGGCATTGTCTTATGCGCGGCTGTCAGATGGTTCATGTCGTAGATTTCGCCATTGGCGGTCTTGCGGCCATGGAATGCGGCACCATACCACGACGCCCTGCCCTTTTGCACACGCTGTGGTGTTTCGGTGGGAAAATAGCGACGCCCGGCAACCGTATAAGGTGACCCTACTTTGTAGTAGCCACCGCCGCGCGGCACGCTAAGACCTGAACCGACACGGGGGCTGGCGGCAACGCCATAGGCAGCCACGGAGAAAAACTCCGCCCCCGATGTTGGTCCGTTCGACAGGCTGACGGGTACTGTGCCGGAACTTGCCGAAAAAGCCGGCCGCGCATCCGGGTATGGCACGCCACTTTCAATCGCCAACGATGGCCGCGGCGGTTGACCGCTGGCACAACCATGCAGCACAAGCGCTGCAGCGGCTAAAAACGCAATGCTGCATGCTCGTTGTGGTAGCGGGCGGTATGGGGTGCGAAAAAACAGATCCATCGGATTGCACATACAGGAGCCTGAGCTGCCGGCCAAGTGCAACCGACTGCAAGAAGGGTGTTGTTAAACCACACTGCTTAGCGTTGTGTTAAGTGCGCCTGCTGCGCCCTTATGACCCAGCAATACGCGCACGGCCGGAATAGCCGTCATCGCGGGTCCAGCGCAAAGACGTTTCACCTGTTCTGAAGATACGGAAGCAGGATACTTCACCCCTATACCAGGTGGGAAATTGTTGGCACAGGCGTGAGCCCTGTACGAACCAACGGCCGGTCTCTCTGGGGGCAAAATAGCGGCCCAGACCAAGCGCTGTTCCGTCGCCGGTCACCTGTCCATTTGTCTTGTAGAAGAGCGGGAACTCTCCCCCGAAAGGTGTGCGCAGATAGACACGTTTGCCGTTCACAAATTCTTTCAACTCAGCGCCGGAAAGTGTTTCGGCGTTGGCGGCGCCCGGTGCGCCCAGCGCCATTGTTGCGCCGACGCAAGCGGCGGCGATCAATTTTGTGGTTGAACGGATCGCGACGAGTGACATGAATTATCTCCATAATACCGTGACTGCTGACGTTACGTTGGTCATCGGCAAACGGATTAGTGTTTTTCACTGGCGACGAAAAAAAGCTGAGCGGTCATATTGCTTTCCCGGTCTTGGCTGTGGCATGAGCCGTTCGACGCGGAGGGATGGCCGAGTGGTTGAAGGCACCGGTCTTGAAAACCGGCAGGCGTTAACGCGTCTCGTGGGTTCGAATCCCACTCCCTCTGCCACTTCGCCTTATTAATCGGGTCAATTTGCTTGGTGCGTTGAGCAGTTCAGCTTTCGCGCTGCATGATCTCGGTCAGTTCGGCGGTTGAAAGGCTGACGGGGTTGGCTTTCATCGAACTGCTGACGCGGGCCATGTCGGCGATCTCCGCTGCGTCAGGTGCATCTTTGAGCATCGCGCTCAATGGCCGAATGCCAACGCTGCGCACCCAGCTGCCAATTTTTTCAAAACCGTCGGCGCCGTTCTGATCACCGAAATGGCGGCTCAGCATGTCGTCTGTTTCGTCCAGGCGTGATGTCGGTTTGTTTTCCCGTTTCAGGGCCGCGCGATTGACCGACAATGTGGGCGCCAGGAGCGTCGCACTGATTTCGCCATGCGGCGCACCGGTGATCCCGCCGATCACACCCGCCAGGCCATGCACGGCGCCAAGGCCCGCATGAGCCAACGCAATGCCGCTTATATGGCTCGCAAAGGCCATGGCGTCACGCGCATCGCGTTCTTCACGCGTTGCGAGCACCCGGATCGCTGATAGCGCGGGTTCTAGTGCCTGGCGGACAATTGCATCGGTGAACGGGTTTGCGCGTGTTGAGACATACGGCTCAATTAATTGGGTGATGGCGTCGAGCCCGCTGGCAAGTGTTGTTGCGCGGGGGCAATGATCGGTCAGGGCCGGATCGACAAGCGCAAGGTCAGCCAGCATGCGCGGATCACGGATACTGACTTTGCGCTTGTGTGTCGGGACCGCGATCACCGCATTACGGGTGGCTTCAGCGCCGGTGCCGGACGTTGTTGGAATGGCGATGAATGGCAGCGGGTCAGCATCAATTGGAGCGCCCTGCCCCACCACTTCAAGATAGGTTTCCAGCGGTTGCGTTGTGCGCGCCAGCCCGGCGACGGCCTTTCCAAGATCCAGGACGGATCCGCCACCGATGGCGATGACGGCGTCGACGGTCATATCGCGCGCAGTGTGTAGAGCGTTTTGAAGATCGGTGACATCCGGCTCGTGCACGCAGGTCGTGGTGATGGCGTTGGGAAAAAGTGCGACAAGCCAGGCGGCGCGACCCGGATCGCGGCCATGAATAATCAGCGGCTTTTGATAGGAACTTGCTAGCGCCCGTACCGTCGGTTCTGCCTTTCCACGGCCAAAGACGATGCGGCCAGGCAATTGAACGTCAAACGGGGTCATAGGGGCGCAACTTGAATGGAAAGCCGGGGCCCAAAGGCCCCGGTCTCCCTTAGTTTTACTGCCAGGACTGGATCAGCTCGTCATAAGAGACGGTCTCACCCTGTGGCTTTTCATTGTCGAGTTTCGGGAAAGGTGCGCCGGGCTCGTCAAGCCAGAACGAAGCTTCCATGACATCGTTCATTTGCGGACCAATCTCGCCTTGAACGCCAGCACGCTCGAGTCGCTCAAGCACGCTTTCCTGCGCTTCGCACAAAGCATCAAGTGCTTCCTGCGGTGTTTTTGCGCCGGACATGGCATCACCAATGTTTTGCCACCACAATTGCGCCAGACGCGGATAGTCTGGAACATTTGTGCCGGTTGGTGACCAGGCAACGCGGGCTGGCGAGCGGTAG
>JBCCRB010000408.1:0-2911 GCA_039208465.1 Pseudomonadota bacterium | reverse complement strand
GCCGATTACCGCACTCCTGCCGGATCTGGCGTCAACCGGTTCAATCACGGCGGCCACCATAGCCGCGCAATCGAGCCCAATTGTGTTGCCACCCATGACCGTGCTGGACAATTCAGCACCGCCGATCGGGCAGCAACAGGCACCCGTCACGGTGGAAGCCGTCGAACAGGCTGAAATCACACTGCCTGAGATGACAGTTTTGTCGGCCGAACCGCCGCGCGTTACCGATCCGGCACCTGCGATGATGGTGCTTGAAGCAGCGCCGGTCCAATTGGCATCTGCGGATTTGTTTGCTGTCGCCGCTGGGGCGCCGGTTACCGGCACCATTGGCGTTGAAAATGATGTGGCCGATGCACTGCGCAATCTCTATGCGGAAAAACGCGATTTCCTCTGGTCTGATGGCCGTGAGATTGCCGAGGAGGCCAAAGCATTGCTTGCCGCCCTGCGCGATGCAGGCAGCCACGGTCTCGATCCGGCGCATTACGCTGTTGATCTGCCGCAATTGTCGGGGACACCGGCAGAGCGCGCCAGCCAGTTGATCGCCTTCGATGTTGCTTTATCGGCACGCGGCATCCGCTACGCGATGGATTTAAAGGACGGCTTCATCGAGCCCAACAAAATCTCCGGCTATCATGATTTTGGCAAAGAGCGGTTGACGGCAACAGATGCGGCAATGGCCATGGCCGATGCATCTGATGTCGCACAGTGGCTTGCCGCTATGGCACCGCAACAGTCTGAGTATCGCGCGCTTCAAAGCGAACTGGCGACGCTGCGCGGCATGACAGACAACATCATGGAAATCCCGGCGCGGATCATGCTCCGCCCAGGCGATAGCAACGAGGCGCTGCCGGCCGTGATCCAAGGCCTTGAGCGCCGCATGTCAGAGGCGACACGCCAGAAGCATGAAGCGCTCCTGGCGTCATATTCAGGCACCACGCTCTATGATGAAACGCTGGTTGAGCTTGTCCGGGATGTGCAGCGCGATTTGAATTTGAAGCCGGACGGGATCGTCGGACCGATGACGGCAGCGCGCCTTGCCGCGCAATCGGTCTCCTCAAAGATCGATCGCGTAACCCTGGCGATGGAGCGTATGCGGTGGCATCCGGAAGCCTATGGCAACCGCCATGTGGTCATCAACGCGCCCGAATATCGTGTACGGTACAAGGAGGATGGAGAGGTCAAACTGTCGATGCGCGCCATTGTCGGCAAGAAGTCGAACCAGACCTATTTCTTCCACGATGAAATCGAGACGGTGGTTTTCAATCCCTATTGGGGCGTGCCGCAATCGATCATCGTCAATTCCTACCTGCCCAAATTGCGGGCCGATCCGAGCTATCTTGACCGCAATGGATTTGTGGTCACCACCCATTCAGGGAAACGGGTATCGTCCTCATCGGTCAATTGGTACCAGTTCAGTTCGTCCGTGCCCTACAACATCCGGCAGAAACCCGGGCCACGCAACGCGCTCGGCGAGTTGAAAATTCTGTTCCCGAACAAGCATGCGATCTACATGCACGACACGCCCGCGCGGAACCTGTTCCAACGCGATGCGCGCGCCTACAGCCATGGCTGTGTACGCCTTGAAGATCCGCGCGCCATGGCGGCAGCCGTTCTGGGCAAGGATCGCGCCTATGTGGAAAGCCAGCTCGGCGGCTATGAAAAGGGTGAGAAGGTGAATGAGAAAATCCCGGTTTGGGTTTCCTATTTCACCGCTTGGCCAGACGACAACGGGACGGTGCAATACCATCCCGATGTCTATGACCGCGACGTTCACCTGAAAAAGGCGTTCGACAAAGTATCAGACGCACGCACGATCTGATCAGCCGGCTTTCTGGTAGCAAACCGGCGCAACGCCGGAGCTGACCATGCCGATTTGAGCAGCCGCAGCTTTTGAAAGATCAATCACGCGGCCCTTGATGAAAGGGCCGCGATCATTGATGCGCACAATCACGGAACGTCCGTTCCTATTGTTGGTCACTTTCACTTTCGTGCCGAAAGGCAGTGAGCGGTGCGCGGCGGTCATCGCCTGCGGGTTCATCATTTCGCCGGATGCCGTCTGGGAGTGGAGGGCGTACCAGGATGCTTTGCCGCAATTACCGGCGGCAAAACTATTGGCGCTTGTCAGGAGGATGAGTGCGCTAGCGGCGCCAAGAGCCGTCAGCCCACATGCGGCCAAAGGCCGTGCGGTAATCTGGATAGTCAAAGGAAAATGCCGTTTCTTTCAGTCTTGCGTTCGAGACGCGTTTGTTTTCGCCGTAAAAGGACCGGGCCATGGGCGATAATGTGGCATTTTCAAAAACAATTGCGGGCGGCAAATCAACTTTCATTAAAAGCGCTGCATATTCGACAACATCCTGGGGTGGTGCCGGCAGATCATCAGTGACGTTGAAAACACCGTTTTTCGCGCCTGCACCAAGGTGCATCAAGGACCGCGCAATGTCTGTAACATGGATCCGGTTGAACACCTGCCCGGGCTTGACCAGGCGCCGCGCCGTGCCTTTTTCCAAATTGCAGAAAGCGTTTCGGCCTGGCCCATAAATACCGGATAGGCGCAGGATCGCGAGCGGTACATTGGTTTTCTCGGCAAGCGCTTGCCAGGCTTCTTCCGCCGCAACCCGTTGGATCGAGCGTTGTGACACCGGCTTTGGCTCGGCCGTCTCGTCCACCCAATTGCCATCATGATTGCCATAGACGCCGACCGTCGAAAGATAGGCCATCCAGTTTGGATGAGCGGCAGCAATCTGTTCACCCATGGCGAGCAGCACCGGGTCGCCCGCTTCATTAGGAGCGATCGATTGAACGATGACATCGGCTTGCTCGATCAGCGCCTTCAGTTCATCGGTGGCGTGACCGGCAAATAAGACGGGTTGAAAAAACTGCCTCGCGGCCGCCGGCACATCGTCCGGCGATC
>JBCCRB010000407.1:0-2925 GCA_039208465.1 Pseudomonadota bacterium | reverse complement strand
GTTTCGCAAGTGCGGCGGTGGATATTCACCTTGGCGATGAAGTTGGCCGAGACAGGAGCCGTGACAAAAAGGAACGCCATGATCAGCAATTCGTGCATGGACGACGACCCGATTGAAACGGAGTGAAGGATTGATGCCAAAAGCAACATGCCAATTCCGATTGTACCCACCTTGGTCGGGGCGTGCAGGCGTGTCATCGGATCGTTGAACTTGAGAAGGCCAATGACGCCCACGATAATGAACCCTGATCCGATCAAAAGGCTGAGTGCTGTCGCATAGGTCGCGATGATCTGTCCGGTCATTCGATAATATCCCCCCGCAGCAGGAAGCGCGCCAGCGCGACAGTAGACACAAAGCCAAGCATGGCAATCAGCAACGTCACCTCAAAGTAGATTTGCACGCCCTGATGAATGCCCAGAACGACGACGAGGCCGATTGCGTTTATGACCATTGTATCAAGGGCGAGGATCCGGTCCCCATAGCTTGGCCCCAGAACCAGACGGACCATCGACATGATCTGCCCCAAGGCAAGTGCTGCAAAGGTGACCAGCACCGCAACATTCAGAACCGCATCCGCACTCATGTGAAAATCTCCTTCAGACGGGCCTCGTAACGGACTTTGATCTCATCGCGCACTGCGTCCGCATCTTCGGTATGCAGAACATGCACGAGCAAGCTATGCCCTTCGTCCGACAGGTCTGCGGACACGGTGCCAGGGGTCAAGGTGATGGTCCCCGCCAAAACGGTGATTGCCTCGGGCTGGACCAGATCCAGCTCGATCGTGATCCACGCGGGTTTGAGCCGGGCGTTAGGCACTGTCAGCACAATCCACGCCACCTCTATATTGGCAACGATGATGTCCCAAAGCACGATCAGCGCATAGGACAGCATATTGCCCACACGGAAACCGCTGGGCGTGTCTGGCCACCAGATTGACGTCGCCCAAGGGATCAGAATGCCAAGGATCAGGCCAAACACGGCCATGCCCGCTGAAAACTCGTTTTGCAGCAGCACCCAGACCACGGCAAGCAGCAGCGTCAAAAGCGGATGCGGCAACACCCAGAAGAAGGCACGGCGGGCCATATCAGTGATCCTCCTCGGTTTTCGGTTTGCTGAGTTTGCCAGGGGTATTCAGAACGGCTTCCATATAGCTGTCAGGTGAAAATAACCCCTGTGCGATGCGCGTGGTGTATCCATGCACGTGTCCGGCAAATGCGGTGTGCAACGCCAGCAGCGCGATCAAGCCGCCAACCGCGACATAGGACAGGATCGCCGGGCGCGGCATGACAAGGTCTTCGGGTCCGTGTTCGATGCTGTGCGCTTTCCAGAACAGCACACTGCCCGCACGCGCAAACCCCAGAATACTGATCAGGCTAGAGATCAAAACGATGGCCCAGACCCACGCAACGCTGTCCGTTTCAAACGCGGCGTCCAGCACCAAAAGCTTGCCCAGAAAGCCGGACAGCGGCGGCAGGCCCGCCATTGCAATCGCCCCCGCAAAGAACAGGGCCGCCGTCAGCGCAGCACCCGCCATCGGCGCCTCGGCCGTCAACGTCACATTGCCCCGCCCCGTGCGCACAAGGTCCGCAATCAGGAACAACGCCGCCCCCGCGAGGGTCGAGTGCACGATGTAGTAGAGTGCCGCAGCAATGCTGGTCGGCGTGAACAACGAGATCGAGACCATGATCATGGCCATCGACCCAATCACCGAAAAGGCCACAAGCCGGTCCAACCGCTTTGCAGCCAATACACCGACCATTCCAATTGCCAGTGACGCAAGGGCCGCAGGCAACAGCCAGACGTCATGCAGGCCCGACGTGACCTCCACCTCGGGCGGAAAGACCATCGTGTAGACACGGATGATCGAATAGGCCCCAACCTTGGTCATGATCGCGAACAAGGCCGCTACGGGTGCAGGCGCTTCGGAATAGCTTGACGGGAGCCAGAAGTGCAGCGGCACAAGTGCTGCTTTGATGGCAAAGACCAGCAGCAGCAACACGGCAGCGACCCGGATACCGACCGTCTCCGCCGGATCCACCAAAGCGACACGCGCCGCAAGGTCGGCCATGTTCAGCGTTCCCGCCTCTGCATAGATCGACCCAAGCGCAAACAGAAAGAGCGTCGAGCCGATCAGATTGAACAGCACGTATTGCACGCCCGCCTGCAGCCGCGCGTTGCCTCCGGCATGAATCATCAACCCATAAGAGGCGATCAGCAGAACCTCGAAGAACACAAACAGGTTGAACAGGTCACCCGTGAGGAAGGCCCCCATGATGCCCATCAACTGGAACTGGAACAACGCATGGAAGTGCCGCCCCCGATCGTCCCACTCTGACCCGATGGCATAGAGCAAAACGCAAAGCGCGAGTACCGACGTCAAAAGCACCATCAGCGTCGACAGGCTGTCCCCCACAAGGATAATCCCGAAAGGTGCGGCCCAGTCCCCAAGCTGATAGATCGCAACGCTTCCATCCGAGGCCTGCCAGGCAAGGCCTGCAGAAATCACGATCAGCCCAAGGACGCCGGCCACCGAAAACACCCGCTGGATGCCGATATGATACCGCGCCGCCAGGACAATAAACGGCGCCAGAAGTGCGGGCAGAATAACCGGGGCAATCAACCAATGCGTCATGGTGCGCCCTCTTCGGGTTGATCATCGACGTGATCGTCATTTGCCCCGAGAAACGCTCCCAAACCAATCATCACTGCAACCGCCGTCATCCCGAACGAAATCACGATGGCCGTCAACACCAGCGCCTGTGGCAGTGGATCAGCATAGGTCGTCATCTCATCGCGCAAAACGGGCGGTGCCCCTGTCGTCAAGCGCCCCGACGCAAAAAGAAAGACGTTTACCGCATATGTGAGCAGCGAAATGCCCAGGATCACCGGGAACGTACGCAGTCGCAGCAGCAGGTATAGCCCGGC
>JBCCRB010000406.1:0-2934 GCA_039208465.1 Pseudomonadota bacterium | reverse complement strand
GGCCGAATTTCGGGGTCACCTTGCCGGCCACATCGCCCATCCCCATCGCCCTGCCCGTTTCCAGGCGCACTTCTTCAATGCGCGCCAACAGAGCCTTGTCAGCATCCAGTTCAGCCTTGGTCTCGTGACCGGTCTTCCCAAAATCAGACGCACGGGCGATGACCATCGGCATGGCCACATCGATGCAGGTGACATCCAAACCCTGAATTTGGTCGATGCGATTGCCGGTTGGAAAAAGCTTGCCCGTCTTTGACCCGATCGCATCGAGAAAGTTGATCTGAACCGGTGCAGCCGTGCCGGGAACACCAGCGATCTCGACGTCGCCGGCATAAGTGACCTGGCCATTCGGGGTTTCCACAATGGCTTCGATCGTTGCGCCGGTATTGACGCTATGGATCACAACGGGTGTTTGCGCGCCTGCCGGCTCAACCAGTCCTTGTTCAATGGCGTAAGGGCCGACAGCGATAACGATGTTGCCGCAGGTGGGACCCCAATCAACAACCGGGTTGGAAACATCGACCTGCGCGAACAGATAGTCGACATGGTTTGGTCCCTGATCGCTCTTTGAAATGATCGCGACCTTGCTCGTGACCGTTTGCGCGCCGCCCAAGCCGTCGATCTGGCGCGCGTCGGGCGATCCCATGGCGCCCAGCAACAATGGATCAATGTCGCTGCGTTCTTCGGGCAAATCCTCGCGCCGAAAAAATGCGGCTTTGGATGTGCCTCCTCGCATCAACACGCATGGAATTTCCCTCATAACCGATTTATCCTTCCTGAATTTCCGGCTGCTTTCGCGCCATCGCAAATCCGTTCAACGACAGATCCACGATTGTATCCCGCACCAATTTTATCCGGCGTTGCTCCAAAGAGTGCGCCAACGTTGCAACTTGAAGTGACCGCTCCAGCCCGCCCCCTTCGAGCGGCAACAGCTTGATGCCGCCCATGCTGTGCTCGGGCTCCAAAGCCAGTGTCGGAAACACCGAGAATCCCAGACCAGCCAGCATTGCGCGTTTCATGCCGTACGCACTGTCGATCTCCGCGATGATATTGAGACGACTGCCGTGGCGTTCGGCCAAATCCTCGACCAACTGCCGTTGCATGTTGCTCTGGCTCATCATGATCATCGGATGGTTGCCGAGATCAGCGGGCCGCATGATGTTCAAATTGAGCGCGTCAATCTGATCTGCGCGACCACAAAATACATAATTGTCGCGTGAGATTTCCACCGACTCGACGAACTTCTGGCGCTTGGGAAAAATCGAGACGCCGATCTCAATGGTGCCCGACCTCAGCATCTCAGATATCTGCCCCGTTCCCGCTTCAGTGATCGACAGAAGCAGACGCGGATATCGCCGCTTGACCTCCGCGATCAGCGGTGCGGTCAACACGGGCGCGAAACCGATCGCGATGCCAATGTGCACACGCCCGGACGGGTTGGTGTCCGTATCACGGATATCGATTTCTGCCTGTTCCAGAGACGTCAGAATGTTATTTGCATGCGCAAGCAAACGCCGGCCGGCCTCGGTAAGTGCCATGCCGGAGCGGCTGCGTTCAAACAACTGAACACCAACAGAATTTTCCAGATTGATCACACTCTGACTGAGAGCCGATTGCGTAATGCCCAGGTCCGACGCGGCCACAGAGATCGACCGGGCCTCAGCCACCCTTGCAAAATAAATCAGGGTTCGCGTGTCTATCATGAACGCTCCATTGACGGGAAATGCTTGCGGTACCAGCGCAGGATGATTTCGGCCTCCCGGCGCCAATCGGCTTCCAGCATGAAGCAGTGACCGGCATCGGCCGAGTAATAATATTCAGCGTCGAAGAAACGGGCTGTTGCAAGGTCTTGGCCTTCGGCATGCATCATGGGATCGTCCCGCCCCGCCGCGATGACAAGCACCGGCCCGGAGATACGTGTCCGGTCGCACTCCACCCTAAGGGCTCTGCGGTCGTTGAGCAGCGTCGGGCTTTCCGGTGTGAGCATCGCGTAATAGGTGCGGGCTTCCGCCTCACTGGAATTGGGATAGAACCGCGAGCGTGCTGTCTGAAAGTCAGGCGGCGGACACGGCTCGCCGTCCGGCACCTGCGGGAGTTTTGCAAGGCCAGGGATTTGCGCCGGCGGCGATGGCGCAAGCAAAACCAGGCCAGGCAACATCATGCGTGTCGCAGCCTGCGCCGCAATCGCCCCGCCTGCGGAATGGCCGACAATGATGGCCGGGCGGCTGAGCGCGGAAACCGCCTCGCAGATATCGTCTGCCATTTCAGATTGCCCTGAGGCGATGAAGAGATCGTCTTGATCAAGACCGCCATGGCCCCGCAGATCCAGTGCCGCCACCTCAAGGCCGGCTGCCGAAAAGTACCGCAGGAAATTCTCAAAGCACCACGCCCCGTGCCAACTGCCGTGAACAAAAAGCAGACCGGGGCCTTCATGCGGGGCAGACGACGCAGGCATGTGAAGCTGTCCCTGCGACAGTTTCTTGACCCGAATTGACTCCCAAACGTCCATCAACCAGCCCGATCCCCGATTGCTCCTCCTCGACGGTCAACGGGTGACGCGTCGAACTCAATGAAAGGGGTAGCAGCCCATCAGGCATGTGTAAAATTGATAGTTGTGATGCTTACATCGATATTGCTTATGGATAGGTTGAACGATGAACAGCGCACGCCGATCGGTATGCGTGGACGCGTGCGCAACACCGCGCAGCGTCGTTATGCCTTTGCCAGACATGCGTCGACCGTCCAAAGCACAGGATGAAACCGCAACCGGTCGGGTACCTTATGCGCCGCTGCGCAGGCGCGCGGCGTCACGGGTCAGCGCCGCCATACGGTAAAAACCGTGCGCCATTTTTGAGTAGGGTGTGAGCAGGAAGAAGGCCAGCACAGTGCCCAGATGGATGGGAAACAACCAGGCGACGGCACCGGTGCCGGTTGCCG
>JBCCRB010000405.1:0-2956 GCA_039208465.1 Pseudomonadota bacterium | reverse complement strand
TCGATTGCCTGGGGCATCGCAAAAACGCTGCATGCGCACGGCGCTGAACTTGCGTTTACCTATCAGGGTGAAGCGCTGGGAAAACGGGTCAAGCCGCTCGCCGCGCAAGCCGGCTCGGACATGGTTCTGCCCTGCGACGTGGAAGACACAGCATCGGTTGCAGCCGTATTCGATGCTTTGAAAGAAAAATGGGGATCGATCGACTTTGTGGTCCATGCGATCGGCTTTTCCGACAAAACCGAGCTGAAAGGTCGTTTCGTTGACGTGACCACGCGGGAAAACTTTACACGCACAATGGTCATTTCGGCACATTCGTTCACTGAGATTGCTCAGCATGCGATGCCCATCATGCCCAATGGCGGATCCCTTTTGACGTTGACCTATGGCGGGTCGGTGCGCGTGATGCCCAATTACAATGTAATGGGTGTGGCGAAGGCTGCGCTTGAATCGATCACGCGTTATCTGGCCTCTGATCTTGGTGAACAGGGAATACGGGTCAATGCCATATCCGCCGGCCCGATGCGTACGTTGGCAGGTGCGGGCATCGGTGATGCACGGGCCATGTTCAACTTTCAAAAGCACAATTCGCCTTTGCGGCGCACGGTTACGCTTGATGAGGTTGGCGGCGCTGCGCTTTATCTCCTGTCTGATCTATCAGGCGGTGTGACCGGCGAAATTCACTATGTTGATAGTGGCTACAACATCATCTCCATGCCCAAGCCTGAAAATTTGGGTAGCAGCGCTGACGATTGATAAACCAATTCGCTGAACGCTACTTTAAGTATCACGCGTTAATGTGAAACCTGTCCAAAGGGGGTCACATGCTGGTACGAGGCGTCGAAAAGAGGTCTAAACGACTTCGCCTTTACTCCATTTTTTCCGCTGGATTTGGCGGCTGCATGCTTGCCGTGTGGGCCATGCAGTTTGGCGGATTGTCAGGATTTGGGACGATTGATCTCGACATTCTGGCGGTCATAACGGCCGGATTGACGACACTTGCTGCTTCAGGGGCGGTGCTGGCCTATTTTGCAGGTGGTGATGATGTCATTACCGCTGTCGAGGCGGCTGCCCTGACCGACGCGCCCACCGGCCTCTTATCCTCTGCAGGCCTGCGCTCGGAACTTCCACAATATTGTCGACAGGTCGAGAAAAACGAAGAGCTGAACGCGACTTATGTGATCAGCGTCGAATTTAGCGGTCTGCGCCAAATCAACGAGTATTTTTCCGATGCTACCGGTGATCGCGTTCTGCTGTCGCTGGCCGCGCGGCTTCGCGCCGTCATCGGCAGTGCCGGTCCCATCGGGCGTACGACCGGTGGCGAGTTTGTGGTGTTCTTGAACACCGGCGAAGATCTTGCCGAGATTCATGCGGCGGTAAACGGGATCATGCGGGTCCTGAACCAGCCGATCAAGGTCAATGGGATGATCCATCCCGCTTATTGCAGTTGCGGTGTCGCGCTGATCAATTCAGAGAATGTGCCGTTTGAACGGGCGCTGCGCTCTGCCAATGTGGCACGGGCTAACGCTGCCGAGGCCGGTCTTGGCACTTGGGCGCTTTATCACCCGGAGATGGGCGAAGCTGCCACCTATAATCGCTGGTTGAAAACCGAGTTGACGGGCGCGATTGATCGCAATGAGCTGTCGCTCGTCTATCAACCGCAAATTGATGCCAACAGCAGCAAGATCGTTGGCTATGAAGCGCTATTGCGCTGGAACCATTGGCGCATTGGTGCCATTCCGCCGGCTGACTTTATTCCGGTCGCCGAACAAAGCGGGCTGATCTATCGGATTGGCGAGTGGGTGCTGCGCCGTGCCTGCTCTAACGCCAAGCATATTCCAGGCGATGTGAAGGTTTCGATCAACGTCTCCAATCTGCAGCTGGAACAGCCGGATTTCATCATGATGATGGAAGACATTATCAAGCGCGAAAATGTTGATGCGACCCGGATCGAATTGGAGATGACTGAATCATTGCTGGCCAGCAATTCAACGCGCGTGCGCGACCATCTTGCATGGGTCAAGGAACGCGGAATTTCAGTTGCCATCGATGATTTTGGCACTGGCTATTCCAATTTGAGCATGCTCGCCGGCTTTTCCTTTGACCGGCTGAAAATCGACAAGTCCTTCATCGATCGGCTCGACGAACGCGGCAAGTTCGGCCCGATGGTGGCGACGATCGTCAATCTGGCACACACGCTCGGTGCGACCACTGTTGCCGAAGGTGTTGAAAACGAGATGCAGGCGACATTGGTCAAAGCCGCTGGTTGCCACGTGATGCAGGGCTATCTTTACGGACGGCCAAAGCCGCTTGAAGAGGTGATTGCCGAAAACGACAATGCCGCCCCGGTGATCGCCATCGACAATAAGATTGTTCTATCGAACCGCAACGAGCGCCTTGAAGCGGTTGTCTGATGCGAGTTCCTGCCAGCGGCGGAAATGCTGGTTCAAGACATTCTCATACGGCAGTTGCCGGTTGGCAACCATGAGCAGCCTACCACCCGGCTTTAAAGCACGCGATGCCTTTTCAATAAAGGCAACGCCGAGCTTCACATCGGTCTGATCACCGGTGTGAAAGGGCGGGTTCATGATGATTGTATCGTATTTTTCCGGCAGCGCTTCGGTGGCGATGTCCAGCCAGTGCGTGGCGCAGGAAACGCCGGGATGGTGCGCAACCACATTGGCCTGCGCCGCCTCTAGCGATGGCGCATGGGCATCGATCAAGGTCACATGGCTGGCGTTTGCTATCTTTAACGCTTCAACGGTCAGATAGCCCCAACCGCAACCGAAATCGGCCAGCGCGCCCCAAGCATCGCGCGGCAGGTGCGCGACCAAGAGCGCCGAGCCGGCATCAATCATTTTGTGTGAGAACATGCCTGGCGCGGTCACAAACCCTTGCGGGCCCTTCTCCGGCTCTGGCTGGTCAATCTCAAGCTGACCGGCCTCCCCCACAAAAACCT
>JBCCRB010000404.1:0-2958 GCA_039208465.1 Pseudomonadota bacterium | reverse complement strand
GTCGCCTAACGCACCATCTGAGCGCCATAGCTGTATACCAAGCCAGATCAGATAGGCCGCGCCAACCAGCTTAAGGTAAAAAAACGCGCTGCCGACAAAAGCCACCACGGCTTCAAGGCCCAGCGCCAACACGGCGATCATGATCGCAAGGCCCAGCTGCGTGCCGGCAACATTCATAAGGCCGGTCGCCGATCCGTTGCGCAAGGAGTTGGCAATAATCACCGTGACGGTTGGGCCCGGCACCACGATGATCGCAACACAGGCGAGCGTGAACGTCAAAAGTGTTTGCCAGTCAGCCATAAAATACCCTCAAAGAATAATCCAACGCCTATGTTTCGTCGGACTCACCGGCGTCCGCATCATCGGGACCCATGTCTTCTGAACCGTCATCCTCCGGCTCCGAGATCCGTTCGACCGAGACGACCTTTTCCCCGTCGCGCGTGTTGAAAATCGTCACGCCCTTGGTCGCCCGGCTGGCGAAGCGTATGCCCTCCACCGGCACCCGGATTACTTGACCAGCATCCGACACAAGCATGATCTGATCATCCGTTTCGACCGGGAATGAAGCGATCAACGGTCCGATCTCAGACGTTTTGGACGTATCGGTAGCCTTGATCCCTTTGCCGCCGCGGCCCGACACGCGGAACTCGTAAGATGATGACCGCTTGCCATAGCCTTGCTCGGACACCGTTAAGACAAACTGCTCACGGGCCCCAAGTTCGGCATAGCGCGCCTCTTCAATAGACGCATTGGCGCTGCCTTCCTCTTCCTCCGGCCCGGCATCGTCTTCAGCCATATCTGAACGCCGCGCGGCCGCCGCCAGCTTCAGATAGGCTGAACGTTCATCGGGCGTTGAATTGACATGGCCAAGGATCGCCATCGAGATAACATGGTCGCCATCGGCAAGCGAAATACCGCGCACACCAGTCGAACTACGGCCCGCAAACACCCTGATATCAGTCACTTGGAACCGAATACACTGCCCAAGGGCCGTCGTTAGTAGCACATCGTCATCTTCCGAACATGTCGCCACCGCCAGGATTTCATCATCGGCATCGTCGTCAAACTTCATGGCGATTTTGCCATTGCGGTTGACCTGCACAAAGTCCGACAGCTTGTTACGCCGCACACTGCCCGAACGCGTGGCGAACATCACATCCAACTCGGCCCAGCTTTCTTCATCTTCCGGCAAGGGCATAATCGATGTGATCCGCTCGCCCTCTTCCAACGGCAACATGTTGCGCAGGAATTTGCCACGAGATTGCGGATTGCCAATCGGCAGACGCCACACCTTCTCCTTGTACACAATACCACGGGAGGAGAAGAACAGGATCGGTGTATGCGTATTGGCAACAAACAGGCGCGTGACGAAATCCTCGTCCTTGGTCGCCATGCCAGCCCGGCCTTTGCCGCCGCGCCGCTGCGCGCGGTACGTATCCAGGGGTACACGCTTGATGTAGCCCTGATGCGAGAAGGTCACCACCATCTCTTCGCGGGCAATCAAATCCTCATCATCCATGTCCGGACCACCCTCGGTGATCTCGGTGCGCCGCGGTGTGCCGAACTCTTCGCGTACAGCGATGAGCTCATCCTTGACGATATCGAGGATCCGTTTGCGCGATGACAGAATTTCGAGGAAGTCTTTGATTTCTTCGCCGATCTTGTTCAGTTCATCGGCGATCTCATCGCGCCCAAGCGCAGTCAGTCGGGCAAGGCGCAATTCGAGGATCGCACGGGCCTGCTCCTCCGACAAATTGTAGGTGCCGTCCTCATTGATCTTGTGCCGCGGATCATCGATCAGCTGAATCAACGGGGCCACGTCTTTCGCCGGCCAGCGCCGCGTCATCAATTGCTCACGCGCGGTCGCTGGATCCGGCGCATGGCGGATCAATGCGATCACCTCGTCAATATTGGCAACAGCAATCGCCAAACCGACCAAGACATGCGCGCGCTCACGCGCCTTGCGCAGAAGATATTTTGTGCGCCGGCTGACCACATTTTCACGAAACGCAACAAAAGCGCGCAACATGTCCAGCAGATTGAGCTGCTCCGGCTTGCCACCGTTCAAGGCAACCATGTTGGCGCCAAACGAGGTTTGCAGCGGCGTGTAACGGTAAAGTTGGTTGAGGATGACATCAGCCACCGCATCGCGCTTTAACTCGACCACAACACGGTAGCCCTGCCGGTCACTTTCATCGCGAATATCGGAAATGCCCTCAATGCGCTTATCACGCACCAATTCGGCCATTTTTTCGATCATCGACGCCTTGTTGACCTGATACGGCACCTCAGTGATGACGATCGATTCGCGGTCATTCGGTCTTTGCTCGATCTCGGCCCGGCCACGCATGATGATCGACCCGCGACCGGTCTCATAGGCTGATCTGATACCAGAACGGCCAAGGATCATCGCACCGGTCGGAAAGTCCGGGCCGGGAATAATCTGCATCATCTCCAGAAGGTCGATCGCCGGATTGTCGATCAACGCCATACAGCCATCAATAACCTCGCCCAGATTGTGCGGCGGGATATTGGTCGCCATGCCAACGGCAATGCCGCCTGACCCATTGACCAGCAGATTGGGAAAACGCGCCGGCAAAACTGTCGGTTCCTGGCGCGATTAATCATAGTTCTCCTGAAAATCGACCGTGTCCTTGTCGATGTCTTCGAGCAATTCATGGGCAACTTTTTCAAGCCGCGACTCCGTGTACCGCATCGCTGCCGGTGGATCGCCATCGATTGAGCCGAAATTGCCCTGCCCATCAACCAGCGGCAGCCGAAGCGACCAATCCTGCGCCATCCGCACCAGCGAATCGTAGATCGCGCCATCACCATGCGGGTGATAGTTACCCATCACGTCGCCGACGATCTTCGATGATTTCACATATTTGCGGTTCCAGTGGTAACCGCTTTCATGCATCGCATAGAGGATGCGCCGGTGCACCGGTTTCAAGCCAT
>JBCCRB010000403.1:0-2960 GCA_039208465.1 Pseudomonadota bacterium | reverse complement strand
GTGATCGTGATCATCGTGTTGTTAAATGTCGAATTCACATGGGCGATGCCCGATGTGATATTTTTGCGCTCGCGGCGGCGAACACGTGTCTCAGCTTTGGCCATTTTATGTCCTTCTCGATATCAGCGCCGCCGTAATGCCAGCGGCTACACCTGGCTGGTGAAGGGGTATTTCCCGAAGGTGAAAAGCCAAAGCAATTGACTATTCACCACTTCACCATTCACCAAAATTACTTCTTCTTGCCTGCAATCGCTTTTGCAGGGCCTTTGCGCGTGCGCGCATTGGTATGCGTACGCTGGCCGCGAACGGGCAGGTTCCGACGGTGACGCAGGCCACGATAGCAACCAAGATCCATCAAGCGCTTGATGTTCATGGACGTCTCGCGCCGCAGATCACCCTCAACCTGGTAGTCGCGGTCAATGGTCTCGCGGATCGAAAGAACTTCGGCATCGGTCAGCTCATGAACGCGGCGTTCAGCTGGGATGTTGTTCTTGTCGACGATTTCCTGTGCGAATTTTTTGCCAATACCGTGAATGTACTGCAACGCAATCACAACGCGCTTCTGGGTCGGGATATTGACCCCGGCAATCCGTGCCATCTGTCTTCTCCATGTCGGCCGGTCACAGACCAGCGGTGTTGTTTACCCGCGTCCGGTGGAGGCCGGCCCTTGCGAGTGCCCCAAAACATGTCCACAGCCTGACGGCCGAAAAACCCATATTGTTCGGAGTAAGGCGCAAATAGGCCCGCTTTTAGGGGGTGTCAACCCACTGATACACGGAAAATGAAAATACTAATGGCCTTCCATCACGGCCTTGATTTGCGCGGCAACGCCTTCGATCGAATCCATGCCATCAACATATTTCAAAAGGCGCTTGGCATAGTAATAGCCGGTCAACGGCGCAGTCTTTTTGTAATATTCGCGCAGCCGCTCATCAAACACCTCAGCATTATCATCCTTGCGCGGTGTTTCGCCACGAGCGATGGCATCTTCGGCCCGCTTGAGGATCCGTCCGACAAGCGCTTTATCGTCAACGGTAAGCTCAACGACGATATCGAGCGCCTTGCCTTTTTCGGCGAGCATAACGTCCACCGCATCGGCTTGTGCGAGCGTGCGCGGGTACCCATCGAGAATGAAGCCCTTCGCACAATCTTCCTGGTCCAGCCGTTCCGACACAATGCCGTTGACGATCTCATCGGAGACGAGTTCCCCGGCATCCATAACGGCCTTGGCACGTTTGCCGATGTCCGATCCCGCTGCGACCGCGGCGCGCAGCATGTCGCCGGTTGATAATTGTGGAATCCCATAAGCATCAACAATGCGCTGCGCCTGCGTGCCTTTGCCAGCACCTGGCGGTCCCAATAGGATCATCTTCATGGACTATGTCCTCCCCGGAGCGGCCGTGACTGGCCGCGATTCTATCTGCGGCGACCCTTCTTGCCACCGCGCAATTTGGACTTCTTGATGAGCCCTTCATATTGGTGGGCAAACAGATGTCCTTGAACCTGACCGACGGTATCCAGCGTAACGCTGACCACGATCAAAAGGCTCGTGCCGCCGAGATAAAATGGCACGCCCGTTTGCGCTATTAGGAATTCGGGTAACAGACAGACCAGAACCAGATACAACGCACCGACCACGGTGATCCGCGTCAGCACGAAATCGATGTATTCGGCCGTGCGCTGACCGGGGCGAATGCCCGGGATAAAGCCGGAATGCTGCTTGAGTTGATCGGCCGTATCCTGCGGGTTGAAGACGATCGCTGTATAGAAGAACGCGAAGAAGGCGATCAAAGCGGCATAGAGCACCATATACATGGGCTGCCCATGACCAAGTGCCGCGAGGATAGCGCCCGCCCACTCAGGCATATTTTCCGTGTTGGAGAAACCAGCGACCGTTGCAGGCAACAGCAACAGCGAGGAAGCAAAGATCGGCGGAATAACACCGGCGGTGTTCAGCTTGAGTGGCAGGTGTGACGTGTCGCCCTGGAACATCCGGTTGCCAACCTGGCGTTTGGGATATTGGATCAACAGCCTTCGCTGCGCACGCTCCATGAAGACGATGAAGGCGATAACAGCGATTGCGATAACGATGATGGCGACCACGAAACCGGCCGACAAAGCGCCCGTACGGCTCAGTTCAAGCGTCGCGGCAATGGCCCCCGGCAAACCAGCCACAATACCGGCAAAGATGATCAGCGAAATACCGTTACCAATGCCGCGTGCGGTGATCTGTTCACCCAGCCACATCAGGAACATGGTGCCGCCAACCAGGGTAATGACGGTCGAAATACGGAAGAACCAACCCGGATCAGTGACGATGTTCTCACCGCCCTCAAGCCCGACAGCAATACCATAGGCTTGCAGTGTCGCCAGGATGACGGTCAGATAACGTGTGTACTGGTTGATGACCTTACGGCCCTGCTCGCCCTCTTTTTTGAGCTGCTCAAGTGTCGGAATGACCGATGTCATGAGCTGGATCGCAATCGAAGCAGAGATGTAGGGCATAATGCCGAGCGCGAAAATCGCCATGCGCTCGATCGCACCGCCAGCAAACATATTAATCTGCCCCAGAATACCATTCGCCTGGTTGGCAAAAGCCAAGGCATAGGCTTCCGCATTCAGTCCAGGTAGCGGGATGTAGGTGCCGAGGCGGTATATCAGAAGCATACCCAGCGTAAACCAGATGCGCTGGCGAAGTTCTGTGGCTTTGGCAAAGGCGCCGAAATTAAGATTGGAAGCTAATTGTTCGGCTGCTGAAGCCATGAAGGTCTCCGTCCCATAATGTGCCGGAACGGCACGCGGGTGATGCATTCACAAGTTGTGTCGAGATAGGCGCTGTTCGGTGGCGGCGCAAGTCACAAAAAAAGCCGGAATTGTGATCCGGCTTTTGTTGCAAGCATATTTTTGGCCTTAAGCGTCCGCTTTGTCAGCCGGTTGGCCGCCAAGCAGCGTAATTTTGC
>JBCCRB010000402.1:0-2966 GCA_039208465.1 Pseudomonadota bacterium | reverse complement strand
TTCGGAATATATGTTCCTGGACGACACGGCCTGTAATCTGGCGTCGATCAACCTTTTGCAATTTGCCGACAAGGAAACGAAGAAATTCAACGTCCAATCCTATGAGCACACGGTGCGCCTGTGGACGATCGTTCTGGAAATCTCCGTCATGATGGCGCAGTTCCCGTCCAAGCAGATCGCGGAATTGTCTTACAAATACCGCACGCTGGGCCTCGGCTACGCCAATATTGGCGGCCTGCTCATGTCATCGGGCATCCCGTACGATTCAGATGAGGGCCGCGCCATCTGCGGCGCGCTGACCGCCATCATGACCGGCGTGTCCTACGCCACATCGGCGGAGATGGCCGGCGAACTCGGCCCCTTCCCGGGCTACAAGCCCAACGCCGACAATATGCTGCGCGTGATCCGCAACCACCGCCGCGCCGCTCATGGCGAGACATCCGGCTATGAAGATTTGTCCGTTGATCCGGTCGCCCTTGTTGCCAAGGATTGCCCCGACGCCGAGTTGATCACCCATGCGAAAGCCGCTTGGGACGCAGCCCTCGCGCTCGGTGAAAAGCACGGCTATCGCAACGCGCAGGCCACTGTCATCGCGCCAACCGGCACGATCGGCCTGGTCATGGATTGCGACACGACCGGCATCGAACCTGATTTCGCACTGGTGAAATTTAAGAAGCTCGCCGGCGGCGGGTACTTCAAGATCATCAACCGCGCTGTCCCGGCGGCCCTGCGCACGCTGGGCTATTCGGAAAGCCAGATCGCCGAGATCGAGGCCTATGCGGTTGGCCATGGCAATTTGAACCAGGCGCCGGCGGTCAACCCGACCTCGCTGAAAGCAAAAGGCTTTACCGACGAGAAGATCGCCGCCGTCAACGCGGCGCTTGAAAGCGCCTTTGACATCAAGTTCGCCTTCAACAAATGGACCGTCGGCGAAGATTTTGCCAAGGAGACACTCGGCTTCACCGATGAGCAGCTCGATGATTTCTCCTTCGACATGCTCTTAGCGCTCGGCTTTGACAAAAAGGACATCGAAGCAGCCAACATCCACATTTGTGGGGCGATGACACTGGAAGGCGCGCCGTTCCTCAAAGATGAGCATCTGCCCGTCTTCGACTGCGCCAACCCATGCGGCAAGATCGGCAAGCGGTACCTGTCGGTCAACAGCCACATCGACATGATGGCCGCGGCGCAGCCCTTCATCTCCGGTGCGATCTCCAAGACGATCAACATGCCCAACACGGCAACCGTCGAGGATTGTAAGGACGCCTATTTGCGCTCCTGGAAAAAGGCACTCAAAGCCAATGCGCTTTACCGCGACGGCTCCAAACTGTCTCAGCCGCTCAACGCCTCCATCATTGAAGATGAGGCGGATGAGGATGATGCCATCGAAGCGATCGCCGAAGCACCAAAGGCCGCCGCTGCGGTACAGGTGACCGAGAAAATCGTCGAGCGCGTGATCGAAAAGGTCACCCGCGAGCAGGAAAAACTGCCTGCCCGCCGCAAGGGCTACACGCAAAAGGCCAAGATTGGCGGCCACACCGTGTTCCTGCGCACCGGCGAATATGATGATGGGCGCCTCGGCGAGATCTTCCTCGACATGAACAAGGAAGGCTCAACGCTGCGCGCGCTGATCAACAATTTCGCCATCTCCGTCTCGCTCGGCCTGCAATATGGCGTGCCGCTGGAGGAATATGTCGACGCCTTCGTCTTCACCAAGTTCGAGCCGGCCGGCATGGTGCAGGGCAATGATGCGATCAAGAACGCCACGTCGATCCTCGACTATGTGTTCCGCGAATTGGCCGTCTCCTATTTGGAGCGTCACGATCTGGCCCATGTCGACCAGTCGGAATTTTCCTCCACCCCGCTCGGCAAGGGCATCAATGAGGGCAAGGCCCAGCCGGTCTCTTCCGGCCTGACCCGTGGCCACAAATTGTCCGTGGTCGACACCAAGCCGACATCGGCGCCTGCCGGCAAGGCATCGGGCACCAATGTGACGGCGATTGCCAGCGCCGCGCAGACCAGTGCCGGTCTGGCCTTGGCTGAAAAGCCAGTGCTGGAACTGCAGGAAGAAGCTTCTGCCTTCAAACGCGACTATGAAGACCGCCAGGCGGACTTCCAGGTCGAAACGGAAGCCGAAACCGAGGCTGACGCCGCTGCTGAAAAAGCCGCCGCTGCCGCCACGGGCCTGTCAACCGGCGCAGCAACGGACGCCAAAAAGGTCGAAGCCGACCGCCGCATCAAGGCACTGATGCAGGGCTATACGGGCGACATGTGCACCGAATGCTCCAACTTCACCATGGTGAGGAATGGGACTTGTTTGAAGTGTGACACGTGTGGGGCGACAAGCGGGTGTAGTTGATAGGGATTACAGTCTAGGCAATGATTGCCCCGCGAGCTGAAAGGTTCGCGGGGTTTTTTGATGGGGGTAAATATGGAGCAAGCGCACCCTCACCCGACCCGCTGCGCGGGCCACCCTCTCCCATCAAGAGAGAGGGAAGGTGGTGTGGCGACGCTATCGCCTCATTTGTCTCCCCAACGGATAGGATTACTCAGCTCGCCTGCGGCATTTATGATGAAGAGTGCGGTGGCAACGCATGCACCTCCCTTCTCCCCTCTGTGGGAGAAGGTGTTTTCGGTGATCGCGTCGATCAGCGAAAACGGATGAGGGGGGCAACCAGTGACAAAAAAAGCCCCTCTCCTGCAATATCTAACACTTAGCCTGTGGCTAAGGCGTTGATTTTGCTTCCTCTCCCGCAAGGGGAGAGGAATGCCGAGCCCTACGCCACCCTCCGTCATCCTCGGGCTTGACCCGAGGACCCATTCCAACGGCATCGATCGCGGGTCTGCTGGCACAATTGCGTAAGCTGCATCTTCACGGAGTGGGTCCTCGCCTCAAGGGCGAGGATGACGACGGTGGTTTTCGCGCCCCTAAATCCGCGCAACCAAATGCGCCAACACGTCTTCCG
>JBCCRB010000401.1:0-2977 GCA_039208465.1 Pseudomonadota bacterium | reverse complement strand
GTGCGGCCGATTTTGGCACGGCGCAGGCGGACATTCTCGGTTCGGCTATTCCGATCTATGGTGTTGCCGGTGACCAGCAGGCCGCCACGATCGGCCAGGCGTGCTTTGAACCGGGCATGTTTAAATCGACCTATGGCACGGGCTGTTTTGCGCTGCTGAACACGGGCGCTGATGCTGTTCAGTCTAAGAACCGCCTGCTCACGACAATTGCCTACCGGTTGAACGGCGAAACCACTTACGCGCTGGAAGGCTCGATTTTCATGGCCGGCGCGTCGGTGCAGTGGCTGCGCGATGGTCTGAAGATCATCGACAATGCCGCCAAAACCGGGCCAATGGCCGATGAGGCCGATCCGGAGCAGGATGTTTATTTGGTGCCGGCCTTTGTCGGGCTTGGTGCGCCCCATTGGGACGCCAATGCGCGCGGCGCTCTGTTTGGATTGACGCGGGGCACCGGCCCCAATGAGATTGCCAAGGCGACGCTGGAAGCGGTGTGTTACCAAACGTTTGATTTGCTGGAAGCCATGCATGGCGACTGGTCGGCGGCGGAAGATGCTGAAACAACACTGCGTGTCGATGGTGGTATGGTGGCTTCGGATTGGACCATGCAGCGATTGGCCGATTTGTTGAACGCGCCGGTTGACCGTCCGCAGCTCTTGGAAACCACGGCGCTTGGTGTGGCGTGGCTTGCCGGATCATATGCGGGCGTGTGGCCCGATCGGGCGGGGTTTGCGGCGACATGGAAGCGCGAAACGCGTTTTGAACCAAACATGGTTGAGGCCGAACGCAACCGTAAGCTTGCCGGTTGGCAGGATGCGGTGAAACGTACGCTGACAAGCGATTAAGATGGTCGACCGTGTCGTCCTGCTCGGAACGAAGGGCGGCCCGGCTGTCTATCCGAGTGCGCCGGGGCGCCTGCCGACATCGTCGCGTTTGGAACTGGGCGGCCAACAGATCGTAATTGATTGCGGTGTTGGGGTGACGCCAAGGCTTTCGCAGGTGGGCGGCGATTTGAAGTCGCTGGAAACGATCGTCATCACGCATCTCCATTCAGACCATTATCTGGAGTTTGGTCCGCTCATTCACACGGCGTGGACGGCCGGTTTGAACACGCCGGTAAGGGTCATCGGTCCGGCTGGTCTGTCGCACTATTGGGCGGCCTTTCAGCAATCCATGGCGTTTGATATCGCGCTGCGTATTGATGATGAAGGCCGGCCGCCCTTGAGCGAACTCGTCTCGGTTAAAGTGATCGACGACCGGCAGATGATCGGCGATATCGCGCTTTCAACCTGCCGCAATAATCACCCGCCGATTCAGGACAGTTTCGCGCTGCGCTTTGAGATCGGTGGTAAGGTGGTCGTCTTTTCCGGCGATACGGCGCCGTTTGACAGGTTTACCGCGTTTGCAGCTGATGCCGACCTGCTTGTGCATGAGGCGATGATCGGGGAGGGCGTTGACCGGCTGGTTTCGCGGGTCGGTAACGGGGCACGGCTGAAACAGCATCTTGAGGCAAGCCACACCGATGCGGAAGATGTCGGGCGTATTGCAAGCGAGGCGCGCGCCAAGAGGCTTGCACTGCACCATCTTGTCCCTTCGGACGATCCGCTGATTAGCGATGATACATGGGAAGGGGCGGTGCGTGCCGGTGGGTATGCCGGACCGGTTTCGATCGGCCGCGATTTGTTGGCAATCGACCTCTAGGCCGCGCTTTTGCGGGTCAGGCCGCCGGTTTCGACGAGATAGGCCACGATGTCGTTCACGCCGGTCGCGCGTTTCAAATCGGTGAAAATGTGCGGTCGTGCTTGCCGGTTCGCGGTCGCATCGGCGTCCATCTGCTCCAAGTCGACCCCCACATAAGGGGCCAGATCGGCTTTGTTGATGATCAAAAGATCGGAGCGTGTGATTGCGGGGCCGCCCTTGCGCGGAATGTCCTGCCCCTGGCACACCGAGATGACGTAAAGTGTCAGATCCGCCAGATCGGGCGAGAAAGTGGCCGCGAGATTGTCACCGCCGCTCTCAATGAAGATCACATCAAGGTTCGGGTGGCGCGCATTCATCTGATCAATGGCGCGAAGATTGATCGAGGCATCCTCCCGGATGGCTGTGTGCGGGCACCCGCCAGTTTCAACGCCAATGATGCGATCTGATGGCAGGGCCTGCATTTGCACCAGCGCGTCGGCATCCTCACGCGTATAGATGTCATTGGTGATCACGCCGATGGCATAGTCATCGCGCATGGCTTTGCACAATTGCGCCGTCAGGCTTGTCTTGCCAGCGCCTACCGGTCCGCCAATGCCGATGCGCAGTGGTCCATGTGTCATGATTGGAACAATCTGGGTTGCAGGGTTTCATGTTGCATAGCGGCAATGTCGGCCAAAAAGGCGCATGTGCCAAGATCATCCAGCTTTGATAATGCGGCCCGACCTGCGGTTTCTTCGATGACGGTCTCGAGCGCTGCAAGGGCTTCGGCCGCGCCGGATTGGCCAATGACAGACAAGCGTATGGCCGCTTGGAGCTGGTTGGTCACAAAGGCATGCACATAAGCGGCGATGGCCTGGGAGACATCAATGCCTTCAATGCCGCACACAAAGCCCACGCAGATGGGCAGGGGCGTCTGTTCGGGTAGTGCCGGTTTGCTCGGCACCCAATGCGCCGCGGCTTCCCTAAACGAGGCGCCCTGGTTGAGTGTCTCATCCAGGCGCTGGCGCGCGTTGGTCATCGCAATGGCTCGTTCGGTCAGTTCAGCGAGTGACGCGTTTTGAGCGGCGAGGTGGTGAGCTTGTGCGAAGAAGACTGCATCATTCCATAGGCTGCCGGACCGGATTTGAGCCGACATCCATACACGCAAATCATTACCGCTCTTGACCGCGCCATCGGCGACGGCCTGTTCCAAACCTGCTGAATAGGCAAAGCTGCCGGTCGGGAGCGGTAATGATTTGCGTGTATGGATGTCGGCTCAAATCCGGTCCGGCAGCCTATG
>JBCCRB010000400.1:0-3007 GCA_039208465.1 Pseudomonadota bacterium | reverse complement strand
GGGCCGGCCCTCAATGGCCTGAAATCGCGCATCACCGATGCGATTACTGCACGAAAGGCAGCGCTTCACGAGGCTGCCATTGACGCGCGCCTTGCTACCGAGACTGTGGATGTCACGCTGCCCGTGGCTGCTTCCCCGGCCGAAACCGGGCGTATTCATCCGATTACGCAAGTGACCGATGAGATCACTGCGATCTTTGCCGATATGGGCTTTGCGATCGCCGAAGGGCCGGACATTGAAACCGACTATTACAATTTCACCGCGCTCAACTTTCCCGAGGGCCATCCGGCGCGGGAGATGCATGATACGTTTTTCTTAAAGCCGGACGCTGAAGGCAATCGCAAGGTGCTGCGCACGCACACCTCGCCGGTGCAAATGCGCACAATGGAGACCCAGGAGCCGCCGATCCGCGTGGTGATCCCGGGCAAAACCTATCGCTGCGATTCCGATGCGACCCATTCGCCGATGTTCCACCAATTGGAAGCGCTGGTGATCGACAAGCAGGCCAATATCGCCAATTTGAAATGGGCGATCATGGAATTCTGCAAGACGTTTTTTGAAGTCGACAGCGTGAATATGCGGTTCCGGCCGTCCTTCTTCCCGTTCACGGAACCCTCCATGGAGGTCGATATTCAATGCGATCGTTCCAAGCCGGGCGAGGTACGCTTCGGCGAAGGCGACGATTGGATGGAAATACTGGGATGCGGCATGGTGCATCCCAATGTGCTGCGCAATGGCGGGCTCGATCCGGATGTCTATCAGGGCTTTGCCTGGGGAATCGGGATCGACCGGATCGCCATGCTGAAATATGGCATGCCGGATCTGCGCGCCTTCTTTGACGCCGATGTGCGCTGGGCGGAGCATTATGGTTTCCGGCCGCTCGACATGCCAACGCTGTTTGCCGGATTGAGCAAGTGACGAACCAACGTTATTCCGATGCGGCGCTTTTGAAGGGCGACTATGCGCATCTGGCTTCCGATTTAAAGGACAGCCAGCGCGGTCTGCCGTCGAAAGAAGACTGGCAGCGGGCAGCGTGCAATGAGCATAATCGCGCAGAGATGGCCGCTCAGGCGGTCGCCAAGCAGATTTTCAATCTGCAGCAGCAAATCGATCGCGATACCGAGCAATTGGAGATTGCCACGATCAGTGCGGCCGGGCCGATGATCGTGTCGGGTGTTTTTCCCGAAGATGGCGACATGTTGCGCGTTGATGGTCATCTTATCGCTGACAAGCGACCGGTTGCGCTGTTGATCCATGCGCACCAATTGGCGCTGACGATCACCAAGAGCACCACCGCACAAACCAATCCGGAAGATGACGGGCTGAAAATCGGCTTTGTCATTTTCGATGAACTGGAGAAACGGGCCGAGGCGCGGCAAAAAGCGCGCGCCAAATCCGAGCCCAAACCATCGCCCAAGAAAGCGAAGTCAAAATGAAATTCACCCTGTCTTGGCTGAAGGATCATCTGGAAACGGATGCGACCCTTGATGAGATTGTTGACCGCCTGACGATGATCGGCCTCGAAGTGGAAGAGGTCGATGACAAGAAGGCGTTTGCGCCGTTCAAAATCGCCAAGGTGGTCAGCGCCGAGAAGCATCCCGATGCGGACAAATTGCGCGTGCTGATGGTCGATGCCGGTGATGGCAAACCAGTGCAAGTTGTGTGCGGCGCGCCCAATGCACGCGAAGGGCTGGTCGGCGCGTTTGCGGCGCCCGGCACCTATGTTCCCGGCATTGATCTGACGTTGGCTGTCGGCAAGATTCGCGGCGTCGAAAGCTTCGGCATGATGTGTTCGGAACGCGAATTGGAAATGTCCGATGAGCATGACGGGATTATCGATCTGCCGGCCGATGCGCCGATCGGTGAGAGCTTTGCCGCCTATGCCGGGCTTGATGATCCGGTAATTGAAATCGGCCTGACACCGAACCGGCCGGACTGTACCGGCGTTTATGGGATCGCGCGCGATCTGGCGGCATCAGGTCTTGGCCAATTGAAGCCCTTGGCGATCACGCCGGCGGCAGGCCAAGGGCCCTGCTCCGTGAAAGTGTCGATTGACGCACCGGATTTGTGCCCCGGCTTTGCGCTACGGATGGTCAAGGGCGTCAAGAACGGCCCATCGCCAAAGTGGATGCAGCAGCGGCTGATTGCGATTGGTCTGCGGCCGATCTCGGCGCTCGTCGATATTACGAACTATGTGACGTTCGGCTGGGGGCGTCCGCTGCACGTGTTCGATGCGGCCAAGGTGCAAGGCAATCTGGTTGTCCGCCGCGCGACCGAAGGCGAGACGATCCTCGGCCTTGATGGCAAGGAATATGAGCTGACGCCGGAGATGTGCACCATCGCAGACGGCAAGGGACCTGAATCGATTGCTGGCATTATGGGTGGCGAGGAATCCGGTTGTGACGAGACCACCACCGACGTGCTGATCGAAAGCGCGTTGTGGAACCCGATGAACGTGGCACGGACAGGGCGGGATCTCAGCATCATCACCGATGCGCGCTACCGATTCGAGCGTGGCGTTGACCCGGAGTTCATGGTCGACGGGATGGAGCTTGCCACACACTTGGTGATGGATTTGTGCGGCGGCACACCGACCGAGGCAGAGATTGTCGGGTATGCTGGCCACGAGGCCAAGCACGTGGCGTTCCCCTATTCGGAAGTGAAAAGGCTGACTGGCGTTGCTGTGAGCAATGATGAAAGCGCGGGCATTCTGGAGCGGCTGGGCTTTGGCGTGAGCGGCAAAGGCGACAACGCCGATGTCACAGTGCCATCGTGGCGACCGGACATTGAAGGCAAGGCTGACCTTGTGGAAGAGGTGATGCGGATCCACGGGATCAACAATATTGAACCACAACCTCTGCCCGCGATTGGGGCGGTGAATGAGAAAATCCTGACCACGCTGCAGATCCGCACCCGCACGACCAAACGGGCGCTAGCGTCACGCGGCATGATGGAGGCGACCACTTGGTCGTTCATTCCCGAAGAGCATGCAAAATTGTTCGGTGGC
>JBCCRB010000399.1:0-3035 GCA_039208465.1 Pseudomonadota bacterium | reverse complement strand
TGGCCCTATTTCCGCGACGTGCAGATCGAGCGGATGCATTATATGGCAAAGTCCGGCGTTCTCTCGCAGACGCTGACCCATACCATGCATGTGACCACCCATATCGATGCGCCGGCACACGTCGTGCAGGGCACGCCCTTTATCGATGAGGTGCCGCTGCCGCACTTTTTCGGCTCAGGTCTCGTCGTCTCTGTGCCCAAAAAGAAATGGGAATCGATCACCGCTGATGATCTGGAAAAGGCGTGCGGTCATGCCATCCGCAAAGGCGATGTACTGATCATCAACACGGGCTGGCACAAGCAATATGAAGATGGCGACTATTTCCCCTATTGTCCGGGGCTGGTCTCATCTGCTGGCGAATGGATGGTGGAAAAGGGCGTGAAAGTTGTCGGCCACGACACCCAAGCCAATGACCACCCGCTGGCCACTGCGATCGGCCCGCAGCGCAATGGCCCGCTGCTGCCGCATTTGGCCGACGAATATAAGGAGTGGTCCGGCGGCAATGATTGGAAGGATGATTTCCCCGAATGGGAACCGGTGCACAACATCCTCTTCAAGAATGGCATTTTGGGCATTGAAAATGTTGGCGGCGACCTCGACGCGGTCACCGGCAAGCGCTGCACCTTCGCCTTTTTCCCCTGGAACTGGGACCGCGGCGACGGCTGCATCATCCGCCTCGTCGCGATGATCGACAAGGGTCAGCAATACCGGATTGAGGCAGGCGAGGCGTTCTGATCGCCGCACCGCCGATCGCAACAAGGCGAGTGGCCAACGGCAATCGGGTTCAAAGGGAGGCGGAACCGTGCATGTGAAACGTTTTGAGGATGCTGAGCCCTATGAGGCGCCCAACCATTTCGGCGTTGTCGGCTTGCGCCTCCAGGGATTTGAAAAGGGCGGACCGGAAAACCAATGGGTTGGCCTGTCGCAATTCCTGCCCGGTGGCGGGGCAGGGCCGGATTCAACCCCCTTCGAAAAGGTCTATGTGGTCCTGCAAGGCCAGATGACCATCATCATCGATGGGCAGGAGACAGTGCTCTCGCAATATGACAGCTGCACGATCCCACCTGGCGAAGTGCGCAAGATCGAAAACCGATCCAACCATGTCTGCACCATGCTCGTGGTCATTCCATACCCGCCGGAGGCTTGAACGATGGTCGATCTAAAAGACCCCAATTCCATCTTCAATATCCGCGGAAAGGTCGCGCTGATCACCGGCGCTTCGGGCGCCTTTGGCAGCGTCGCGGCGCAAGTTCTTGCCGGTGCCGGCTGCAAACTCGTTCTGGCGGCGGGTAATGCCGACGACCTTGAGGCGATTGCCAAGACCTGCCGCGAGAGCGGCGCCGAAATAACGACCGTCAACACGAGGCCGACGGATGAAAAGGCCTGCAGCGATTTGGTGGAGACCGCCGTCTCTACCTACGGCGCGTTGGATATTCTCGTCGTGGCGTCGGGCATCAATCGCGTCGCCCCGGTCACCGACATGGCGCCTGAAACCTTCGAGCAGGTCCTCGACGTCAACGCGACCCAAAGCTGGTTGATGGCGCGCGCCGCGGCGGCACAGATGAAAACCCAGAAGAGCGGTAAGATCGTTCTGGTTTCTTCGGCCCGCGGCCTTCTGGGCCATCCCGCTGGCTATTCGGCCTATTGCGCCTCGAAGGCGGCAGTCGACGGGATCACCAAAGCGCTTGGTTGCGAGTTGGCGGCCGACGGCATCACCGTCAACGCCATCGCCCCGACCGTTTTCCGCTCGCCGCTGACGGCGTGGATGTTTGAAGATGACGACAAGGCTAAAGCGGTGCGCGCGGGATTTCTCGCGCGCGTGCCGGTTGGCCGTCTTGGCGAGCCGGAAGATTTGGCAGGGCCCTTGCTCTTCCTCGCCTCTAGCGCGTCCAGCTTTTACACCGGGCACATTCTCTATGCCGATGGCGGGTATACGGCGGGGTGATGGTTCAATGAGTGTTCCCGCATCAATTGCTGTTTTGGGCGCCGGCTTGATGGGCCACGGCATCGCGCTGACCATGGCAAGGGCAGGTCACAACGTCACCGTCAACGACCCATCGGAGAAGATGCGCCAGACGCTTCACGAGCGCATCATTCAATCAATGCAGCTGATGGGGTTGGAACTGGATAACGCCCAATCGGCGGTCAAACGCGTGCGCGCCGTCGACAATGTTCAAGAGGCGGTTACCGACGCCGATTTCGTGTTTGAGGCCGCGCCGGAAAAGATGGCGCTCAAGCAGGCCCTTTTTGCCGAAGTCGAGCAATATGCGTCACCCGGCTGCATCCTGGCCTCTAACACATCCGTCATGCCGATCACCGAGATCATGGGTGGCCTGACATACAAGCAAAGGGCGCTCGGCACCCATTGGTGGAACCCGCCGCATATGATCCCGCTCGTCGAAGTGATCCGCACACAATGGACCGACGACGAGGCGATGGATGCCACGGTGGCGCTACTGGAAGGTGCTGGCAAAACCCCGGTCCGCGTCGAAAAGGACGTGCCCGGCTTTATCGGCAACAGGATGCAGCACGCGCTGTGGCGCGAGGCGATCAGCCTAGTTGAAAACGGTGTTTGCGACGCCGAGGCCGTCGACACGGTGGTCAAATCCTGTTTCGGCCGTCGCCTGGCGGTGCTCGGTCCGCTTGAAAATGCAGATCTGGTCGGCACGGATCTGACCCTGGACATCCACAATTCTGTCCTGGCCGATCTCGATGCGCGAGCCGAGCCATCCCCCTATTTGCGCGCGCTGGTCGCCGACGGAAAGCTTGGCATGAAGGCCGGCGAAGGGTTCCGCAAATGGAACGCGGAAGAAGCGCAAGCGGTGCGCGAGAAAGTGGCAACGCACCTAACCAAACTGGAGACAATCTTGTAGCCGCCGTGGCGCCAAAATGCCGCCACGGAAGCAAGAGGCAATGGAGGAGAAGAACATGAGCCGATTTTTGACCAACAGACGACAGTTCCTAGCAGGCGTCGGCACGGCTATCGCTGCACCGGCTATTTTGCGCCACACGCGCGCTTACGCGCAAAGCCCGAC
>JBCCRB010000398.1:0-3047 GCA_039208465.1 Pseudomonadota bacterium | reverse complement strand
GCCTTAATTGTGGTGATTTCTTTTCGCAACGAACGCGAAAGCATTCAATTGGAGTAATTTCATGGATGGCGTGCGCATCGACGATCTGATCGACCGGCAAAGGCTACGCCGCAAGCTTGGTTTTTGGCGGATTTTGACATTTTTGGCCGCCATCGGGTGCGTCATGCTGGTGACCTTGCTGCTGCTTGATCCGGAAACGTTTGGCCAGACATCGCGACCCCATGTCGCTCATGTGAAGATCGCGGCGACGATTACCGAAGATGAGGATTTGCTGGATCGCCTCGATCGGATCAAATCGTCCCAAAATGTCAAAGGCGTGATTATCAGCGTCGATTCGCCTGGCGGCACAACGGCTGGTGGCGAAGCTATTTATGAAGCGATCCGTGAAGTAGCCGATGAAAAGCCGACGGTCACACAAGTGGGCACGCTTGCCGCTTCTGCTGGCTACATGGTTTCGGTCGCAGCCGATCACATCGTCGCCCGGCAATCGTCGATCATCGGTTCGATCGGCGTGATCTTCCAATATCCCAATATCGAAGAATTGCTCACCAATTGGGGCATCGACATGCGGTCCGTCAAATCGACGCCACTTAAAGCCGAGCCCAATTTCTATGGCGAAACGCCGGTCGGTGCCGAGCAAATGATCGAGGCAATGATCCTGGACAGTTTCGACTGGTTCAAAGGTATCGTTGCCGAACGCCGTGGCTTCGACCAAGCCACGATTGCGCGCCTGGCAGACGGCTCGGTCTTTACCGGCCGACAAGCGCTCGAACTGGAGATGATCGATCAGTTGGGCGGCCTTGACGAAGCGCGCGATTGGTTGACCAGCCAAGGGCTGGACGAAGATCTCGATCTGGTTGTTTATGAGCGCGAGGATACACGCACAGGTAGTCTTTTCCTGCAGTCCGTTGCGCATGCGATCGGATTTAACACCGAACACGGTTTCGCCGGGCGTATTCAGGAGCGGGTCTTTCTTGACGGCCTATTGTCCATTTGGCACGGTGGCGACAATTGAACAGGCGCCCCTCATGATCAAATCCGAACTCGTGCAAATCGTAGCAAACCGGAACCCTCACCTCTATCACCGCGATGTGGAAAACATTGTCAATGCGGTGCTGGAGGAGATCACGCGGGCGATGGCTGACGGCAAACGTGTGGAATTGCGCGGGTTTGGTGCCTTTTCGATCAAGCAGCGTCCTGCGCGTGAAGGCCGGAACCCACGCACTGGTGAAAAAGTGGCGGTCGATGAAAAATGGGTGCCGTTTTTTAAAACCGGTAAAGAGTTGCGGGATCGCCTGAACGCAAATGCCTGAGAATTTGTGATGCTCCAACGGATAACATTGGTCTTTTTTACAATTCCCGTCGCAGTGGTGCTTATTGCACTGGCGGTGGCCAACAGGGGCAGCGTGCCTATTAGCCTTGATGTGATCAATCCCAGCAATCCGTCCATGACATGGTCGGCGCCGATGTTTGTCTGGCTGTTTCTGGCTTTAGCGATCGGCGTTGTTTTGGGTGGTCTGGCAACATGGTTCAGCCAGGGCAAGCACCGCCAGCGCGAGCGCCAATTCAAGCGTCAGGCAGACGAATTGCGCTACGAAGTCGAAGACGCAAAGAAAAAAGCGCAGCGCGAGGGCCAACCGGGCAATGCGCTGGTCATGTCTAAGTGACGACGCCCCTCATCCGATGAAATAAACAATCAACGCCAGTGCCAGGCAAAGGACGAGGCCCCAAAAGAAAACCGGGCCGGCATTTTGTCGATAAGATTTTGCCATTGGGCTCTCCGGCTATATCGGCAATCTCAGATAAGGCCGCATCGTTCACCGACGTCAAGATCAACTGGCACCTTGGCAGGTCCATCTTCATCGTCCATATCGCAGGCATGGCAAACAAACAGCGCTCCGTTGGTTCCGATGCACGCGCAAGGCGCAAGAAGACCCCTGTGGGCGGTAAAGCGCCTTTTCGGCCAAAGCCGAAGCACGCCAAGGCACCAGCCTCCGCCCCGGTCTCGACCGGCACACGCCCCGCGATTGCCAAACGCGAAGGCGCGCGGCCAAAGGCGCTGGTGCCGCAGATCGTTGAGACGCACAATGATGCACAATTTGCGCTGCTGGATAGCGGATATGGGCGAAAACTGGAACGCTACGGGCCGTTGACCATTGTGCGCCCTGAAGCGCAGGCGGTTTGGCCGCCGGCGTTGCCGCAGGTTGACTGGGACCGGGCGGATGCATTCTTCACCGGTGATGTGGATGAGGAAGGCGCCGGGCGCTGGCGCATGCGCGATGAGGCGACCGGCGAAACATGGCCAACGGCAGTCGATGATGTCGGCTATCTTGGCCGTTTTACCTCATTCCGTCACGTTGGTGTTTTTGCCGAACAAGCCGCCCATTGGCGCGACATGGCAAAACGTATCCAATCGGCAGGACACTCAAGCCAAGTCCGCGTTCTCAATCTTTTTGGCTATACCGGCGTCGGATCGCTTTATGCAGCCGCGCATGGGGCGCATGTCACCCATGTCGATGCTTCCAAAAAGGCAATCGGCTGGGCGCGTGAGAACCAGCAATTTGCCGGGCTCGACGACAAGCCAATCCGCTGGATTTGCGAAGATGCAATGAAATTCGTCCAACGAGAGGAAAGGCGTGGCAACAGCTATGACATCATTCTGCTCGACCCGCCGGTTTACGGGCGTGGGCCATCGGGCGAAATTTGGCAATTATTCGACGATCTGCCGGCGATGATGACCGGTTGCCGGGCCCTTCTCAGCCGCGATGCGTTGATGATGACGCTGACCGCCTATGCGATCCGCAGTTCGATGTTCGCGATTCATGAAATCATGATGGAGACAATGACCGGGTTTGATCCCGTCGGCACGGTCAGTTCCGGCGAATTGGTCTTGCAGGATGAGGCTGGGCGGATGCTCTCTACATCGATGTATAGCCGGTGGACACGCTCATGAGCGAGAGGAGGCCCGGCGCGCCCGGTCGGATCAAGGAGGTGGATTCACCTGCCAACGCTTTGATCAAGGAAATCAAGGCGCTGGAAAAGAAGCG
>JBCCRB010000397.1:0-3049 GCA_039208465.1 Pseudomonadota bacterium | reverse complement strand
GGATCGCCATGGGCCACCAGGGCATGAAATCCTCGCTTGTTTCACGCGATGTCATCACCGATTCCGTTGAATGGACGATGCGCGGCCATTGTTATGATGCGCTTGTTGGCCTTGCCGGTTGTGACAAATCCCTGCCGGGCATGATGATGGCGATGGTGCGTTTGAACGTGCCGTCGGTCTTTATCTATGGCGGATCGATTCTGCCAGGCTCGTTCAAAGGTAAGCAGGTTACGGTTCAAGACGTCTTTGAGGCCGTGGGCATGCATTCGGTCGGCAAAATGTCAGATGCTGATCTGGCAGAGTTGGAGCAAGTGGCGTGTCCTTCGGCAGGCTCTTGTGGCGCACAGTTTACCGCTAACACGATGGCAACGGTTGCCGAGGCGATTGGCCTGGCACTGCCTTATTCATGCGGTGCGCCGGCCCCTTACGAAATTCGCGATCGGTTCTCTTTTGCTGCCGGCGAAAAGGTCATGGACTTGATCGCGCGCAACATCCGGCCGCGTGACATCGTGACCCGCAAGGCGCTGGAAAACGCAGCCGCGGTCGTTGCGGCCTCGGGTGGTTCGACCAATGCCGCGCTTCATTTGCCGGCGATTGCGCATGAATGCGGTATTGAGTTTGATCTGTTTGATGTGGCCGAAATCTTCAAGAAGACGCCTTACATTGCCGATCTGAAGCCGGGCGGAAAATATGTCGCCAAAGACATGTTTGAGGTGGGCGGTATTCCACTGTTGATGAAGACCCTGCTTGACCATGGCTATTTGCACGGTGATTGCATGACGGCCACTGGCCGCACAATTGCCGAAAACATGGCCCATGTGTCGTGGAACCCGGATCAGGATGTTGTTTATCCGGCCAACAAGCCGATCACTGAAACCGGTGGCGTTGTTGGGCTGAAGGGCAATCTGGCGCCGGATGGGGCGATCGTGAAGGTCGCGGGCATGAAGAATTTGACGTTTACCGGTCCTGCGCGCTGCTTCGATACCGAAGAAGAGTGTTTTGAAGCGGTGACGAATGGCAAGTTCGAGGAAGGCGAAGTGCTGGTGATACGCTATGAGGGGCCGAAGGGCGGACCAGGCATGCGCGAAATGCTGGCAACGACTGCGGCGCTTTATGGTCAGGGCATGGGCGACAAGGTTGCGTTGATTACCGATGGCCGGTTTTCGGGCGCGACGCGGGGCTTTTGTATCGGGCATGTGGGCCCGGAGGCTGCCGTTGGCGGGCCCATTGGCCTGCTCGTCGATGGCGACATCATTTCCATTGATGCGGTGACGGGCACTTTGGATGTGCAGCTGACGGACGCCGAGCTGGAAGAAAGAAAGAAGAGTTGGAAGCCGCGCGACACTGATTATCAGTCGGGCGCGCTTTGGAAATATGCAGAAACGGTTGGCAATGCGCGACATGGCGCAGTCACCCATCCGGGCGGTGCGAAAGAGACGCATTGCTACGCAGATATTTAACGAACGGTACGATGACGATAGCGATTAGAAAAATTGCTGGAAGAAGTGCGCTGGCCGTGTCGCTGGCGGTGACGGCTGTGTGTGCGGCCCATGCTGACGATGCTGCGATGGGCGGCAACACGCTGATGGCGCAAAGTGAGGTGCAGACCGAGCCGCGCAAGAACATCCTTTTGCGGCTGCGTTTTGGTTTGCAGGCCTACAAAAAAGGCGAAAAGGGCGAGGCTTTTGAAGCCTATCGCGATGTCGCCGAGCAAGGTCATCCCGGCGCGCGCTGGAAGCTGGCGCATATGTATGCCGAAGGCGATGGCGTTGCTGAAGATGATTATGAGGCGTTCAAGATTTTCGCCAACATCGTGCGCGATGGTGCAGAGCCGGGCACGCGCGATAGCGCCTTTGTGGCCAACGCTTTGGTCTCGCTCGCCGGTTATTTTGAGCACGGTATCCCCGGATCGCCGGTGAAAGCCGACCCTTTGCGTGCGCGCGATCTTTACTGGCAGGCCGCAACGAGCTTCGGTGAACCCAATGCGCAGTTTGAAATCGGCCGATTGCATCTGGGCGATGGGTCCGATGCCAATGGCCGCACGCAAGCGGCCAAATGGTTTAATCAGGCGGCCAAGAAGGGCCATGCCGGCGCGAAAGCCATGCTGGGCCAGATCTATTTTGAGCGGGGGCGCAATGTTGCCGGGCTTGCGTTGTTGACCGAAGCACTTGAGACGGCGTCGCCCATCGATGTTGACTGGATTCGCGTTCTTCACGAAGAGGCATTTGCCTTGTCGAATGAGACGGAGCGACGCATTGCCGTTGAACGTGCGCAAGCCGGCCTGGCGTCGCGCTAAGCCTTCAGCCTTTCGGCCGTCTTGCCATATTCACTCTGCGCAATAATATTAGCGCATGTTTCGTGATCCGGCTTTGCTGAAATGGTGCACCGCAACGGCAATCGTTGCGCTGTTGATCGTCAAGGTCTTCGGTTTTTTCTGGAGTTTTTTGCTGCTGGCCGGTTTTTGGTCGAGCGCCAATATCGTTGCCTGGTTTGGTCGGCATCCGCCGCCGCAATCAGCATTTGGCGGCGGCGATGATGATCATGATTCGCCGGGCTAACCGGCATTTGATCATTTAGGACAGGTTCTGCTGGTCACAGCCATCCTGGATCGTTTTCCACGATGTGTTGTTCAAAACGCGGTCGCATTGTAGCGTGACTTCCTTGCCGCTGATGCGCGCGCAAACCATCTGACCTTCCTGGAAATCAGCGCCCTGAAACCGGCAGGTGCAATCGCCAAGCTTCAAATGGGAGCTTTGCGCGAACGCCGTGGGGATTATCAAAAACGCCATCATGGTGGCGGTGAGTGCGGTTTTCATGATCACCTCCTGTGCTCATGCCTCGGAAGGCTGTCACAAGTTTTTATGTTTGGCAATTGACGCTAAGGACGCACGCGTGATGGTACGGATCAATCAGCCAAATAAGCAACGACAGGCACGTGGTCGGAGGGCTTTTCCCAAGCTCTGACCTGTTTTTCCACATCGACCGATTGGACCATGTCCATGGCTTCGGGTGAACACATGAGGTGATCGATGCGGATGCCATGGTTTTT
>JBCCRB010000396.1:0-3049 GCA_039208465.1 Pseudomonadota bacterium | reverse complement strand
CAGGTAAAGCGTTGAGATCAGGATGCCGGCATCCGACAAGGCGTCGACGATTTTCATCGGCCGGGCGCGCACTTCCGGATCGAGGAACAACAGGATCAATAGCAGCATCACGGCCCACCAACCGGCAGCACCCGCAGAGCCGGCAGCGTTTTGGATCGTCTGCAGGAACCAACTTAAGCTTTCCACCTGACAACCGGTTTCGGTGAAAATTCGCTCAGCGCCCAGAACGCCGCCCAACAGGCCGCAGCCGACACTGTCTTTTGTGGTGACCAAAAGCGCCAGAATGAGCAGCACCGGGGCGAATATCATGATCAGATTGAGACCATCCTGCCGATCCAGCACCATCTCATCGGTGATCTCGCCGATCGCCTCGATATTCTGTTTACGTGACTGGAAACTGGCCGACAGGAAAAGGCAGAAGAAATAGGCTAAAGCCGGGATGATCGCGGCGACAATGACGCTCGAATAGGGAACGGCGGTCAGCGATGCGAGAATGAAAGCAGCCACCCCCATCACCGGTGGCATGATCGATCCGCCTGACGAGGCTGCCGATTCAACACCGCCCGCAAAGACTTTGGTGAACCCGCGTTTCAACATCATCGGAATGGTCAGAACGCCGGTCGACAGCACATTGACAATCGGCCCGCCGGAAATCGTGCCGAACATCGCCGAAGAGACGATCGCCGCGTGCGCCGGCCCGCCGCGCAAGTGTCGGGTCCAGCGGAACGCCAGTTTGATCAGCGACCGCCCACCCGCTGATGTGCCAAACAGCGACCCGAGCACGAGATAGGGGAAAATCGTGTTCAACACGATGTTCATGAACCGGCCGAGCAGGCCGGACGAATTATTGACCAGAATATCGTGAACCCGCGGCCGGCCATCGGCCAGCATGCGCGGTTCGCCGGCCAATTTCGTGACCAGATATTTGTTGATGTCGTCGGCGCCGTAGAAATACCAGACCAGGACCGTTGCGATCGTGTAGGCCGATACGATGATTGCGACCAGCACCAAGGGCAGGCCCCATACTTTCACATTGTAGGAGAGGAACACCATGATCGCCAAACCGACGATCGCGACGAGCCAACCGCCCGTCGTGCTCACACATTGCGGGTCTTCAACGGTGGTTGGTGCGGGCAACCCCAGGCTCTCATTGAACGCGGCAGCGGCAGCCAGGCTCTCCTGGATCAGGCGCTCTCGCTCGCCGGTAATCCGGTCGATCAGGCAGACCGATTCAATTTCAACCAAGTAAGTGAGGGCGATGGTGAAGGCCATCGCCACAAAAGCAATGTCCAGTGCGAGGCCAAGTAAACGCCGCCCCGTCGACCGGTCGGACCATGCCCGCCAGACCGAATGCTGCAGCACCACGATCAACATCATCAGCGCAAAGAAGAAGGGGTAAAACCATTGGAACGGGAACTTGCGCAATTGCGCGCCGTCCTGCCCCAAAAGGGAGGCGGCCAGAGCATCATAGCCGGGGATCCCGGGCGTTGCGTTGACGAGGCCAATCAGAACCATGGCCACCGAGATCAGATAAAGAAATCTATGGCTAAAAGCTTGTTTTGGTGTGTCGACAGAAGCGCCTGTCATGAACGTCGCAACCGCGCTGAAAGACGGCCGGGCAGGGGCTGCCCGACCGCTTCAGACGCATCTTACTTTGCGCAGTCCGGGATGGTGTAACCGGCTTCCTCCCAGGCCGCGACCGCACCTGGATGATATTGGATCGGGTTCGGGCCACACATGTCGGTCAGTTCGATATCGGTTTCACCGTGCCAGACGGCCGGCATGAAGGGCGCCTTGGCATGATAGACGCTTTCGATATTGTCTATGAACGCAGCCGTCAGTGCCTTGGCAAGATCGAAATCCATATCGACATTGACAATATCACCGCCAACGGTGCCGGGGCCGCGATAAATCTCGTCCTCGGAAACGACCGTGACATTATCGCCATACCCCATGTCCGCGACCGGGATTGTGAATTTCACGGTGCCGGGAATGCCGGCGACCTTGTCGAAGGCTTCGCTTTCGAAAATCTCTTTCGGCATAGAGAAAATGGTCATGTCACCGGAGGCAAGCGCCGCTGAAATGCGCGGATCAGGAAAGTCGGTCGGCAACACAAAGGCGTCCGCGGAACCATCCTGGATCGTTGTCTGCATCTGGCCCCAATTGACCTGAATGCCGGTGTAGCCGGAGCCATCTTCAAGGCCGGTGATCGTCTGGACTAAAAGGCGCGCATTGGTCAGCGCCGCACCGCGTGGCGGACCGTTCAATACGGTCAACCCTTCCAACCCGTCCCAGCCGCTCACATTGGCGCTGTCATAGGCAAAAAGGCCCTGCGCTGAAATACGGTAGGTGTAAAGCACGGCTAGATTACCCGCCAACTCAGCGCCGGTGTCAGCACCAAGGCTCGCATAGGGGCCTACACCACGAGAAAGGAGAAACGGCAGGATGAACGGCGCTGCCGCAATGTCGGATTTGCCTTCGGCCACATTTTGCACCGAGTTGGTCAGCGTTTGACCCGCTGACACCTGGATGTCCGCGATCTCTGCCGCCGCCGCAACTTCCGACAGCGAGATAATGGAAATGCCCGGTGTCGTGTTCGCACCGGATGTTTCAGCCGTCAAAATCGTCTGCGCATGCGCTGTTGCCACAAGGCACACGGATCCGGCCAGGCCGATAACCAGTTTTTTCATCATGATTTTCCTCCCAAGATTTGTCTCTCTGCTCCACCTGCCTTGACTTATGCGCCAGTGCGGACTTTGAGTCAAAAAATATCGATTTTTTTCGATTTTGCGCTAAATAGTGGAATGTGGAGGACTTTCAATGCGAGATCTAATGCTTTTTGTGGCGCCCAACACCTGCGCACGGGTGCCGACCATCGCGCTTGAAGAAATCGGCGTGCCTTTTGAGACGCAATTGGTGCGCACCGCCGCAAACGAGCAGAACTCGCCGGAGTTTCTCAAGCTGAACCCAAAGGGCAAGGTGCCGACGCTTTTGATCGACGGCGAACCGCTGACAGAAAACGTCGCGATCCTCACCTGGCTCAACGCTG
>JBCCRB010000395.1:0-3056 GCA_039208465.1 Pseudomonadota bacterium | reverse complement strand
GGGCCATGCCTACGTCTCAAAGCTGGCGGCGCATGGTGTTCCGGTCACCGTCCGTGAACATGCCGCTATGGTTCATGGATTCATGAACATGACGGCATTTTCGGTGCCCGTTCGTGAAGCCATTCATGAAGCTGGCGCCGTCGTCGGCAAGGCGCTCGGCAGCCTCTAAACCACAATCGGTCAGAGTTTAGCTTTCGCCTCTCGCCACAGGATTGACATATGGTTAAGGTATCGCCTCGCGCGTACCTAGTAAGGGGAATTAGAATGAAGACCCGCTCCAATGTGTTTCGCCTATCCGTTTGCGGCGTGTTTGCACTCACGCTTGCCGCTTGCGATCGCCAGCAAGAACGTGCTGATCGCGCCAATGGCCTTGCCTGGTCGGTCATCGACCAGATCATGGGAAAAGACCCTGCTCCGACAGAGCCTGACCGGCTTGGGTCTGTGCCAGTCGAAGCACGTGCTATGGCGGGCACAATTCAGCCTCAGTCTGTTCAGCCTCCAGCGGCGCGTGTGGCCAACCGGTTTGTCATCGGGTCGATTGTCGCCAAACCGCGCGACCTTCCCCCTCCGGTAGCCATGGCCAGCGTCATGGCAGAGCCTGAGCTGGCGGAAGACATTGTCGTCGACGACATGACTGAAGCCAAAATCGTTGTTCTCGATGAAGAAACAACGCAGCAAGCAATCACTGATCCCGAGGTGATTGAAAAGATCGAGGGTCCAACCACCAAGAAAACCCGGTCCATCGCCGTTATGAATCCGCGCGTTGCAATGCCGGAGCGGACACGCGGTCTGACAATCGGCACGCCTGACGGCCCAAGACTGCCTGATGCCGCAGAACGCTCTGTCACGATGAAGTCACGGTCCCTGCCGCGCATGCCAAGCGTCGAGGAAAAGATCGCGGCCTTGCCGAATATGCAGCCAAAACTGGCAGAACGCGCACTAACGATGCGGTCCGCCGCCATGGATCGTCAAATGGTTGCTGAAGATCGTATGATTGCAGCGGCCAATAAATACGGCGTTGCGGCAGCGATCCAACGGTCTCGTACCGGCCAGATGGTGATTGAAATCGGCGCAGATGCGATGAGTCCAACGCAGTTTACTGGCCAGAATGAACCTCAGCAGACCTATGCCTATGAGACGGATCTGGAATGCACACCTGATAATGTGGACATGGCACGCACAAACCCTCTACTCGCCATGGAATGCGTGATCGATGACCTCGAAGCTTCAGGTGAGTTTGAGTATGTCGAAAAAGACTATGTGTTCGAGGCGCAGATTATCAAACGCCCTCAAGGCGTGGGGCCGACCTCGGTTCAGATCACCCCAAATGATCCCCTGTTTGACCTTCAATGGCACCTGCGCTCACAGGGCAGTGACGCCGGCGAGTCGGAAGGCGGCGCCGGCTTTGTCGACTTCTGGACCACTGAAGGCACCCAAGGGTCCCCAGATGTCGTTGTGGCTGTGGTCGATACCGGCCTTGAAATGGCGCATCCAGACATCGCCGCGTCGGCCAATCTGGTTGATGGTTGGGACATGGTCACCGATCCCGCAGTCGGCAATGATGGCGATGGGCGGGATTCAAACCCAGACGATCCCGGCGATGCATGTCCAGAGAATGGTGTCTTCGCAGATACATTTCACGGCACCCATGTTGCGGGGACGGTCGGTGCTGGCGCGACAAATAATAGTTCAGGGATCGCAGGCGCGGCCTGGAACGTGAAAATCGTTCCGGTGAGGGCGCTTGGAAAATGCGGAGGACGCTTGTCGGACATCAATGATGCGATCCGCTGGTCGGCTGGCGAAATTCCGGAGTTCAACGAACTTGGCGAGGAAGTCTGGAATGATAACCCAGCTGACATTATCAACTTGTCGATTGGTCTCTTTCGAACCTGCCCGGCATCGCTGCAAGACGCGATTGATGCCGTCACGTCAAAAGGCGTCGTCGTCGTTGCCGCCGCTGGCAATGACCGCGTCTCAACAGAGTTCTATGCCCCGGCCGGGTGCCGCAATGTCGTGACAGTTGCCAGCAGTGATGCCCGCGGATTCATGGCCCCCTATTCAAATTTCGGTGATAATGTGGACCTTCTCGCACCGGGCGGTGACTTGACGCGGGACGATAATGGTGACGGCAATCCTGATGGTGTGCTGTCCACAAAATCCGCGGAAAATTGCTTTGATCCAGTCAGCGGTCAACCGGTTGCAACCTGTTTCTATGCTTAGGAACAAGGGACCAGCATGGCAGCACCGCACGTGTCTGGCGCACTGGCGTTGATCAAGTCCAAACGCCCGGATCTTACAGCAACTGAGCTTGTCTCTCGCTTATTGACCGGCGTAACGTCTATTTCCGGAGACCAGTGTCTTGGCGATTGTCGGCAATTCCCAGGATCAACGGAGACCGAGGACGAAAATATCTGTCTGAGAAAATGCGGCGGGGGCCTGCTTAACATGGCGAACGTAGATTTGTCGCAGTAAGGGTTTGAAAGGGAGCGCAGTGGCGATTGAACTGAGTAATTCGAGTGAGACAACCCGGTACATGTGTATTGCTGGCATTCTCTGCGTGATGGGCGTAGCCGCTTGTGACACCTTCAATACGGCAGCGCCGGACCAGTCGAATACATGGGTTCCGCGCTGGATGCTGACCGAGGCTGAACCCGAAATTCTACCCGCACAGGCCCAAACCTCGGTTCAGCCGGCAGCCACCTTTATCGTTCGCTTTCGCGACGAACCTGCCCTCGACGAAGTCTGCAAATCCTTCCGCCGCGACTATAGCGGCGCGCAGGCGCGCTATAACGCGTGGGCGGCTGGCCAGCCTGCCCTGGCGGGGCTGCAGCTCAGCAGCGCCAGTTACTCTGGAGAGCTCATCCTGGCTCTGCCACAAAATGACCCATATAATCGGTCAGCACAGGATGTTCTGAATGCTCTGCGCTCAATGAGTAATCTTGCTTATGCAGAGCTTGACTCAAATGCCTATCCTAGCGCGGGAGTACCGCCAAAATGACCAAAACTCTTTTCCTGGCCGGGTTCAGCGCCGCCTTTCTCCTCAGTGCGTGCTACCG
>JBCCRB010000394.1:0-3063 GCA_039208465.1 Pseudomonadota bacterium | reverse complement strand
CATTGCCCGGCAGCAGGTCAACTCAGGACGACGAAACGCTGGTTGGTATGTCACCGAAATCGGCCGACAGCCCTGGCTGGTCACCGGCGTGCTGAACACCAAGGACGCGCTTGGTCCGGTTGCAGGCGGCATGGTCTTCTCCACCTTGATGGCTTACCTCGCCGTCTATGTGCTGCTGATGGCCGCCTATCTGTTCGTGATCATCCGCCTTGCCGTAAAGGCATCGAAAGGTGGCAGCCAGGAGCCGAAGCCTGATGCAGCGGGTGAGCCGGCATTGCCCGGCGCTCCTGCAGCCATGCAGCCGGCGGAGTAGATCGATGGATATCACCGCCCTCTACCCGCATCTGCCGCTCATCTTTGCCGGCCTGATGGGTTTTTCCATCCTGGTCTACGTTATCCTCGATGGCTTTGATCTGGGCGTCGGCATTCTCTATGCCGTCGCCCCGGAGGAAGACAAGGACCGGATGATCGCCTCCATCGGTCCGTTTTGGGATGCCAATGAAACCTGGCTCGTTCTGGCGATCGGCATCTTGCTGGTCGCCTTTCCTGTTGCCCATGGCGTGATCCTGACAGCACTTTATCTGCCCGTCGCCATCATGTTGATCAGCCTTATTGCCCGCGGCGTGGCGTTTGAGTTTCGCGCTAAGGCACATGCAGAAGAAAAATGGCTATGGAACCGCGTCTTCTTCGATGGTTCCTTAGGCACCGCCCTGAGACAACGCTATATGCTCGGCGCCTATGTGCTCGGCCTGAACGGTGGCTGGCTCAGCTTTCAGTTTGGTTTGATCGTTGCCTTGTGTCTGACGGCGACCTACGCGACCATCGGCGCAGCGTGGCTGATCTACAAAACCGAAGGTGATTTACAAAAGCGGGCTGTACGCTGGATGCAGCGCTCACTGCTATTCACGATGATCGGCATGGGCATCATCTCGTTGGCCACCCCTTTGGCAAGTGAACGCATCTTCGAAAAATGGTTCTCCATACCGGAAATCCTGGCGCTGCTCCCGCTGCCGATCATGACGCTGGCGCTGTTTGGCTTCCTGTTCTGGCAGCTTCTCTACCTGCCGGACCGCAATGACCGCTTCTCGCTGGTCCCATTTGTTGGCATGGTCGGCATCATGACGCTCGGCTTTGCAGGCTTAGCCTACTCATTCTATCCGTTCGTGGTGCCTGATCGCATGACGATTTACGAAAGCGCCTCAGCGCCTGAAAGCCTGATCATTATCCTGTTCGGCACGCTTTTCGTGCTGCCGGTGATTATCGGCTATTCGATCTTTTCCTATAGGGTATTTGGCGGCAAAGCGACCGAACTGCGTTATGACTAGATATCCAGATTGGCAACGCTCAGCGCATTGTCCTGGATAAACTCGCGGCGCGGCTCCACTTCATCGCCCATCAGGCGGCTGAAGAGCGAATCCGCATCCGTCGCGTCATTGACCTTCACCTGCAGCAAGGACCGTGCTTCCGGGTCGAGCGTGGTCTCCCACAATTGCTCGGCATCCATTTCACCAAGACCCTTGTAGCGCTGCAGCGTCAGACCCTTGCGGGCCGTCTCAAACACCAGATCGATCAGATGCAAAGGCCCGGTCACAAGCTCTGACGTGTCTTTGCGGCGCAGCCTTGGCGGTGTGTCGAACACACCATTGAGCCGTGGCAGCAGGCCGTGCAGCGCCCGCGCATCGGCCGACTGGATCATCGCACCGTCAAGCACCTGAATTTCCTTGACCCCGCGCACCATGCGCTCAAACACAAAGCCACCGGAGCCATCATTGGACGGGTTGATCCGACCCTGCCAGCCGCGTTCGGTTTCTTCGGCGACCGCATCAAGGCGTTGCGCAACCTGTTCGGCAATGTCGTTGGCACGGCCAAGATCGACCAGCACAGAAGCATCCAGCGCACCGCCCAGCATGGCTTGTTCGACCACAGACCGATCATAACGCGAATGCAGACCGCCCAGCAGCGACCGCACTTGCAGACACACTTCCATGATGGCCCGCAAATCAGCGCCGGTGACCACTTCGCCGGAACCTGCAGCCAGTTGCGCATCATCCAAACCAACATCAAGCAGATAATCTTCCAGCGCCTGCTCGTCTTTTAAGTATTGGAAGCTTTTGCCGCGCGAAACTTTGTAGAGCGGCGGTTGCGCGATGTAGAGATGCCCGCGCTCGATCAGTTCCGGCATCTGCCGGAAGAAGAAGGTCAAAAGCAGGGTCCGGATGTGCGCACCGTCCACATCGGCATCTGTCATGATGATGATTTTGTGGTAGCGCAGCTTTTCAGGATTGAACTCATCCTTGCCGATGCCCGTGCCGAGCGCTGTGATCAGCGTGCCGACTTGGTCAGAGGAAAGCATCCGGTCAAATCGTGCCCGCTCCACATTCAGGATTTTGCCGCGCAGGGGCAGGATTGCCTGGTTCTTCCGGCTTCGACCGGACTTGGCAGACCCACCGGCTGAATCACCCTCAACGATAAAAATCTCGGATTTGGCCGGATCGCGTTCCTGACAATCGGCCAATTTACCGGGCAGGGAGGTAATATCCAAAGCACCTTTGCGCCGTGTTAACTCACGCGCCTTGCGCGCCGCTTCGCGCGCCGCGGCAGCCTCAACCACTTTGGTGACAAGGATTTTCGCATCGCCGGGATTTTCCTCCAGCCATTCCGCCAGTGTCTCGTTGACGAGGCTTTCAACGACAGGGCGCACTTCGGACGAAACCAGCTTGTCCTTGGTTTGCGAGGAGAATTTCGGATCCGGCACTTTGACCGACAAAACGCAGGTCAGCCCTTCGCGGCAATCATCACCGGTCAGCGAAACCTTTTCTTTTTTCAAGATGCCGGACCGTTCAGCATAGCCGGTCACCTGCCTTGTCAATGCCCCGCGGAAGCCGGCAAGGTGCGTGCCGCCATCGCGCTGCGGGATGTTGTTGGTAAAGCACAGCACATTCTCATGGTAGCTGTCGTTCCACCACAGCGCGACTTCAACGGTAATCCCGTCTTTCTCGCCCTCAATATAAACCGGATTTTCGATCAGCGGCTTCTTGGCCCGATCGAGCCAGCGGACAAATT
>JBCCRB010000393.1:0-3071 GCA_039208465.1 Pseudomonadota bacterium | reverse complement strand
AGGTCATTGCCGAGCGAGAAGCCGATGGCCGCTGCCGCCCAGCCGGAATAGCTGTTCAGCATGGAGACCACGACCGGCATGTCCGCGCCGCCAATGCCCATGATCAGGTGGTAGCCGATAAACAGACCCAAGAGCGTCAGCAGCACCAGCGCAAAGGAGCCGGAGCCGCCGAGATACATCGCCGCCAAAAGCAATGATGCAGCTGCCGCCGCCGCGTTGAGCATATGCCCACCGGGCCGCTGCTTGGCGGATGTGTCAATCTCAATCGGCAGCAGGCTGTCACGGCCTGCAAGCTTTGCATAGGCAATGACGGAGCCTGTGAAGGTCACAGCACCGATCCAGATGCCCAAAACCAGCTCGACCCGCAGGATGCCGATCTCGACCGGGGTTTTCTTGGCGACGAGCTGACCGAAGGCGGATAGCTCTTTCAAAGCCTCAGGCGTGGCCGTGCCGCGCAAGGCCTCGGTGGCGTTGATCATAATGTCAGCATTGAAGCCCACAAAGACCGCCGCCAGCCCCACGAGCGAGTGCATGATAGCGACAAGCTCTGGCATTTGGGTCATTTGCACGCGTGTCGCCAGCTGATGGCCGACAATTGCACCCGCCGCGATCAGGATGAGCGACAGGAACCAGAGGCCCGCGCCGGGGCCAAACAGCGTCGCCGTGACGGCCAGCGCCATACCCGCAATGCCGTACCACACGGCGCGTTTTGCGCTTTCCTGGCCCGATAGGCCACCAAGCGACAGGATGAACAGCACTGCTGCGACAGCGTAAGCTGCAATCGTAAATCCGAAATCCATTATCCCGTCTCCTTACGACTTTTGGAACATGGCGAGCATGCGCCGGGTGACGAGGAAGCCGCCGAAGATATTCACGGAGGCCATGAACACGCCAAGCGCCGCGAGGATCGTAATCAGCACAGAACTGGACCCGATCTGTATGAGCGCGCCCAGGATGATGATCGACGAGATCGCGTTGGTCACGGCCATCAGCGGCGTATGCAGCGAGTGTGCCACGTTCCAGATGACCTGGAAGCCGATGAAGACCGAAAGCACGAAGACGATGAAATGCTGCATGAAGCTAGCGGGCATACCTGGGATCAGACCCACGCCCAAAACCAAAGCCGCACCCACGGCAAGCAGCGTCACTTGCGTCTGTGTTTCCTTCTTGAAGACGGCAACCTCCTTGGCGCGCTTCTCCTCCGGTGTCAGCTCTTTGGGCTTTTCTTTCGCAGGCTGGGCCGCAATGGCGGCAACCTTCGGCGGTGGTGGTGGCCATGTGATCTCTTTCTCATGGGTCACTGTCGCGCCCCGGATCACATCGTCTTCCATGTCATGGACAACAACGCCGTCTTTTTCAGGCGTTAGGTCGGCCATCATGTGGCGGATGTTGTTGGAATAGAGGCTTGAGGCCTGCGCGCCCATCCGGGATGGGAAATCGGTATAGCCGATGATCGTCACGCCATTGTCGGTGACAATCTTCTTGTCCATCTGCGTCAGCTTGCAGTTGCCGCCCTTCTCGGCGGCCAAATCGACAATCACCGAACCGGGCTTCATGGCCTTAACCATGTCCTCGGTCCAAAGCTCAGGCGCTTCGCGGTTGGGGATCAGCGCCGTGGTGATGACCACGTCAATATCCGGCGCCAACTCGCGGAATTTAGCAAGCTGCGCCTCGCGGAACTCAGGGCTGGAGACAGCGGCGTAGCCACCAGTGGACGCCCCGTCCTTCTGCTCCTCCTCAAAATCAAGGAAAACAAACTCTGCGCCCATGGATTCGACCTGTTCGGCCACTTCGGGCCGCACGTCGAACGCATAGGTGATCGCGCCAAGGCTTGTCGACGTCCCGATGGCGGCCAAACCCGCGACCCCTGCACCGATGACCAGCACCTTCGCGGGCGGCACTTTACCAGCAGCCGTCACCTGACCGGTGAAGAAGCGGCCGAAGTTGTTCCCGGCCTCAATTACCGCTCGGTAGCCCGCGATATTGGCCATCGAAGACAGCGCGTCCATTTTTTGCGCGCGGCTGATACGTGGGACCATTTCCATCGCAATGACGGTCGCGCCGGTTTTCTTGGCACTTTCCAGCCCGGCTTCGTTGCCCGCAGGGTTGAAGAAAGAGATCAGCGTTTGCCCGTCGCGCAGCTTTTTCATCTCAGAGGTGTCGGGCTGGCGCACCTTGGCAACAATATCGGCTTCTTTCCAAAGGGCTGCAGCATTTTTTACGACAGTGACGCCCGCGTCCGCGTATTGCGCGTCTGAGAAACCGGCATTTGCGCCAGCCCCAGCTTCGATCAGGCAGTCATGCCCCAGCTTTTGCAAAAACCCTGCGCTTTCCGGCGTCATGGCGACCCGGTTTTCGCCGGCAAATGTCTCTTTCGGTGTCCCGATTTTCATGTGGCCCTCCTTTGTGGCTCAAATGAAACGTTAACGTCGAGCCCTCCCCTTATCTGCGCCTATCGGAAACGTAAAGCAGACTCACGGCGCGCGACATAAAATGTCGCTACGGAATACAATTGTGTACGAATGTGTCGCCCTTCATATAGGCAATTTGCATGCTAAACTGACAAAAAAAGTGAGGGAAATGGTGCATTTGACGGATCGACACGCCTTTATCACCGGCGGCGGCACCGGAATTGGATTGGCCATCGCAACGCGTTTGGCCGCGCAAGGCGCCAAGGTCACAATCACAGGACGGCGCGCGGAGGTTCTTGAGCAAGCCGCAGCGAAGATCGGCGCCCTGCCCTTGGTGCATGATGTGACCGACCCGGACGCGACGGCGCAGGTCGTCCGCGAGGCAATCACCCAAAACGGCCCTGTCCAAATCTGCGTCGCCAATGCAGGGATCGCCGAAGGAAAATCACTTCACAAAATGGATTTGGCGTTCTGGCGCAAAATCATGGCGACCAATCTTGATGGGGCGATGTTGACCATTCAGGCCTGTCTTCCCTCGATGTTAAAAACTGATTGGGGACGGGTGATCGGGGTCTCTTCAATTGCGGGCGTGCGTGGTTTGCGCGGCGCCCCGGCCTATACGGCCTCCAAACACGGATTGATCGGACTCTTGCGCTCGCT
>JBCCRB010000392.1:0-3103 GCA_039208465.1 Pseudomonadota bacterium | reverse complement strand
ATGAGATAAGGTTAGTGGTGCACTGTCGCTTTCCGCGCATCACGCGTCGCGGCAAACGGCAGGAATTCATGAACTTCGTGCCTATATGGTTACACAATTGGCCCGGTTGGGAGACCGCTCATGTCTGAGGAAAACGAAATCATCTTGTCCGAGCTGTCCGATGACGAGCTCGTTCTGCAAATGCATGATGATCTCTATGACGGGTTGAAGGAAGAGATTGCCGAGGCAACCCAAATTCTCCTCGACCGGGGATGGATGCCCTATGATGTGCTTACGAAAGCCTTGGTGGAAGGCATGCGCATTGTCGGGGAAGACTTTCGCGACGGCATCTTGTTTGTGCCCGAGGTGCTCTTGAGTGCCAACGCGATGAAGGCCGGCATGTCCATCTTGCGCCCGCTGCTGGCCGAAACCGGCGCGCCCAAATTGGGCAAGATGGTCGTTGGCACGGTCAAAGGCGACATTCACGACATCGGCAAAAACCTCGTTGGCATGATGATGGAAGGCGCCGGCTTTGATGTCGTCGATCTGGGCATCAACACGCCGGTCGAAGAGTATTTAGAAGCGCTAGAGAAAGAACAGCCGGACATTCTCGGCATGTCAGCCCTCCTGACCACCACCATGCCCTACATGAAGGTTGTGATCGACACGATGCGCGAAAAGGGTATCCGCGATGATTACATCGTGTTGGTCGGTGGCGCCCCGCTCAACGAAGAGTTCGGCAAGGCCATTGGCGCAGATGCCTATTGCCGTGATGCTGCCGTGGCCGTGGAAACGGCCAAGGACTTCATCAAACGCAAACACAACCAGCAGAGCGTATCGGCTTAAGCGCCTGTCTCTTACGTGTCACGCCAAGTGACGAGCTTGGTCACCGCATAGTTGAAGACCGCGCTCATCAGCGCACCGGCAAGGCCGGCAAACCCGGGCGATTCACTCAGTGACAGCAAGGTGGTGGAGATCGATAGGTTCGCCAGCGCGCCAATCGAACACACCGCGTAGAAGGTCAGCAAACCCCATGCAAACTGTGTGCCTTTGAGCTTGCGGTGCGCGTAGGTCACCTCATTGTTGAAGGCAAAGTTTGTCGTCATCGCCAGATAGGTCGCGCCGATCTGCGCCGCGGCAAACCCAAGGCCGAGCCCGTTGATCAGGCCGTAAAGCGAAACCATGTGAACCAGCAGGCCGCTTGTGCCCACGAGCGCAAACAACAGAAACCGGACCGGAATGAACCCGCCCGTGTAGCGCGATACCAATAGGCCGAGGAATTGAACCGTCACCAGGAAGCCCAGCTTACTCTCGCCTTCAATACGCTCGCGAAACTGGAACGGCACTTCCTCGATCTTCAGATCGTCACCACGTCGGCTGACAATGTCGAACAGGATTTTGAACCCGTCCCGTGACACCTCACCCGCGATGGAATCTGCCACATCACGGCGCAGCATGAAAAAACCGCTCATCGGGTCTGTGGTGTGTTGTCCGGTGATCCGGTTTGCCAGCGCGGTTGCCAATTCCGATCCCTTAGCGCGCGTGCTGGCCGTAAATCCGGCCGTATGATCACCGCCTTCGGTGAACCGCGAGCCAATCACAAGATCAGCCCCGGCACGGATTTTATCCAGCATGACCGGCAGGCGCGTTTCATCATGCTGCATATCGGCATCCATCACGACCACAACCGGCGAACTGGCCGCCATCATGCCTTCCACGCACGCGCCGGAAAGACCGCGCCGATTGACCCGGCGTATGCATCTGACATGGGGATGTTTGGCCACAAGGCTGCGCGTAACCTGCGCCGTGCCATCGGGGCTGTCGTCATCAACAACGATGATCTCATGGGGAACGTCGCCAAGCGCATCGCCAATCTTATCGACAATCAGCGGAATATTCTTTGCCTCGTTAAAAGCAGGCAATATGACGCTCAGCTCTGGCGCTTGCATTGTGTATTTCCCTTAAGCGGGCGCATATAAGCAGATATGGCTTTCGAAAGTGTTTCATTGATGGACATAGTGCCGGCCAAAAAGACAAGACTGATCGCCTGTGGCATGCTGGCGCGCGAAGTGCTCGACATCATCGAGTTGAACAAATGGCACCATATCGATCTGCAATGCCTGCCCGCCGAACTTCACTTCCATCCGGAAAAAATCCCGGCAGCCGTCGAAAACGCCGTGGGCCAGGCGCGCTCGGAAGGTTTTCAAAACATCGCCATTGGCTACGCTGATTGTGGCACAGGCGGCTTGCTCGATGCGCTGTGCGAGCGGTTAAGGGTCGAGCGCCTGGCCGGCCCGCATTGTTTTGCCTTCTATCTCGGCCTTGAACAGTTCAAGGCACGTCAGGACGATTTGGTCACGACCTTCTACATCACCGACTTTCTAGCCCGGCATCCCGACACGTTCTTTTACCGGCCGCTTGGCCTCGATCGTCACCCGGAACTGACCGAACTCTATTTTGCAAATTACGAGCAGGCGCTTTATCTTGCGCAGACAGACGACGATGCGCTAACCGCTTCTGCGCGCCAGATCGCAGACCGGATAGGCCTTGCCTTCAAGCGCGAATTCGTCGGCTACGGGGACCTGACGCCACAAATCGCCGCAATCGCGCCCTAAAACTATAAGCGGTAAAGAAATTGGAATGTTCTTCCTATATGCAGCGGAAAAGAAACGTTTGCCGATCGGTGAAGAACTGAACCGGCAATAGGGAAGAGATGTTCCAAGAGGTGGATCCGCAATCGGTGGTAGAAGTCGCTGACGAAAAGCCGCGTCGTCCGCGGACCTTGTCACTCGTGCTCAGCGAGCTCGCAGCCCGCCAGGATGGCCGGGACGTCTCGGTGCGCGCGATCCGCGAAGCGCTGGCCGACCGTTCCTTTGCGACCCTACTGCTTCTGACCTGCCTGCTCAACCTGTTGCCCTTCCCACCCGGTTCGACCCTGCTGCTCGGCATTCCGATCATGGTGGTCGCCGTCCAGATGATCCTTGGCATGCAAACCGTGTGGCTACCGCAGTTTTTCTTAAACATTTCGCTCAAGGCGCGCACATTTAACAAGCTGACAACGGTGATCCTGCCCCGTCTGCAAAAGATGGAGCGCATCATCCGGCCGCGCCATTGGCCGTTTGCT